>DASUPZ010000020.1:0-17634 GCA_036280855.1 Pyrinomonadaceae bacterium
CAGTTTGTCGAGTTACGGTCAGAGTTCCAGCGTTCAGAGTTCAACCGTTCAAAGTTCAAGCGTTCAGAGTTCAAGCGTTCAGAGTTCAAGCGTTCAGAGTTCAAGCGTTCAGAGTTCAACCTTTAGGTTGCTCTTTCGAAACAGCAAGCTAAAGCTTGAACTCTGAACGGTTGAACTCTGAACGCTTGAACTCCGAACGCTTGAACTCTGAGCGCTTGAACTCTGAACGGTTGAACTCTGAACGGTTGAACTCTGAACGGTTGAACTCTGAACGGTTGAACTCTGAACGGTTGAACTCTGAACGGTTGAACTCTGAACGCTGGAACTCTGAACGCTGGAACTCTGACCGTAACTCGACAAACTGGTCCTTGTCGAAGATCATTGACCCGTGAGTACACCGGTTAAGCCACCAAAACAGCCGCTGTCATACTCTCCCCTCGATCCAGAACTGCAACGCGGCAGCCGTCTGAAGTTCGAAAGGCGCATCACCCTGCTCGCACTCGCCGCGGGGTTTCCGGCCGTCGCCCTTTCAGCACTCCTGCTCTGGCTCGACGGCTATTCGGCGCAGGTGCAGTGGACGGTCGATCTGCTGTTGGTCCTGCTGTGGCTCGGTATCGCGTTTAACCTCAAGACGCGCATCGTCAGGCCGCTCCAAACACTCTCAAACATTCTTGCAGCCATTCGCGAAGGCGACTATTCGATACGTGGCCGTCGCGCTTTGACCGGCGACGCACTGGGCGAGGTCATGCTCGAAGTAAACGACCTGGGCCAAACGTTGCGCGAACAACGTCGCGGCGCGATGGAGGCAACTGCACTGTTGCGCACAGTCATGGCCGAGATCGACGTCGCGGTGTTTGCATTCGACGGCGATCAGCGTTTGCAACTCGTCAACCGTGCCGGTGAAAAACTGCTGGCGCAACCATCGGCGCGCTTGCTAGGACGCACCAGCGACGAGCTTGGATTGTCGCAATGTTTGAACAGACCGATGGGCGGTGGTCCAACGACGATGCAGATGGTTTTTCCGGGAGGCGTTGGACGCTGGGACATCCGGCGCAGCACTTTTCGCGAAGGCGGCGCGCAACACCAGTTGCTCGTGCTCACCGACCTCAGCCAAACACTGCGTGAAGAGGAACGTACTGCGTGGCAACGACTGTTGCGTGTGTTGGGACATGAGCTGAACAACTCGCTTGCGCCGATCAAATCGGTCGCGGGCAGCCTGGCTGATCTGATCGGCAGGGAACCGGAGCCTGCGGACTGGCGCGAGGACATGCAGCGTGGTCTGAAAGTTATCTCTTCGCGCGCCGATTCACTCGCGCGCTTCGTCGAGTCGTACTCGAAGCTCGCGCGACTGCCGCCACCGCGGCTCGAACCGTTGAAGATCGGCACGCTCCTTTCGCGCGTTGCAAGTTTGGAGACGCGCTTGCGGGTGAAAGTGATTTCAGGTCCTGACGTGGTGGTCCAGGGCGACGACGTGCAGCTCGAACAGTTGCTGATCAACCTGGTGCGCAATGCGGTGGATGCGTCGATGGAGACGCGCGGATGTGTTGAGGTTGGGTGGCAACAGAAGAACGGGCACGTTGAAGTATGGATCCGCGACGAAGGACCCGGACTCGCGAGCACTGCAAATCTGTTCGTGCCGTTTTTTACGACAAAAGCTGAAGGATCGGGTATCGGGTTGGTCTTGTCACGCCAGATCGCGGAAGCGCACGGCGGCACCCTCACACTCGAAAATCGTCAACAACTGAGAGGCTGCGAAGCGCGCCTCCGTCTGCCGTTGTGAGTCGCGGATTACACAGATTTTAAGAACGCCGGTTGCGGAATTTGTAGATCGTTGTGGATTTGTATGTCGCGCCTTTGCGTAAGGTCGTGGTCGGAAACGACGGCTGATTAGGCGCGTCGGGATAGTGTTGAGTCTCGAAACAGAATCCCGATCGTCTTGGATACGGCTTGCCCGCTTTGCCGGATAACGTTCCGTCCAAAAAGTTTCCCGTATAAAACTGCACACCCGGCTCCGTGGTCCAAACCTCCAGGGACCGGCCTGAAGTCGGTTCGAACGCAGCCGCTGCCATTCTCAGTGCACCTGGCCGCCCGTTGATTACCCACGTGTGATCGTATCCATTACCTAACTTTAGTTGCTCGTAATCCTGGTTGATTCGTTCGCCGATCGGCATGAAGTTGAGAAAATCGAACGGCGTGCCGGTAACTCTTCTCAACTCACCCGTCGGAATCGAGCCGGCGTCAGTCGGCAGAAAACGGTTTGCGTTGATCCTGACCTGGTGATTGAGAATGTCGCCGTTACCTTCACCGAGAAGATTGAAATAGGAATGATGCGTGAGATTGATGACTGTATTCTTGTCGGTTGTAGCTGAATAGTCGATCCTGAGATCGTTCTGGTGAGTGAGCGTGTAAGTAACTCTCACGCGAAGATTGCCTGGATAACCTTCCTCACCGTCTTTACTCAAGTAAGTAAGAACAACTGCCGGCCCGGCTTTGGTCGTGAGTTCGCGTGCGGTCCACACCACCTTGTCGAAACCCTTGATGCCGCCGTGCAGGTGGTTTTCACCATTGTTCACGGCGAGCTTGTACTCAACGCCGTCGAGTTTGAAACGTCCCTTCGCGATGCGATTGCCATAGCGACCGATGATTGCGCCGAAGTAGGGGTCGTTTTTCAGGTATTGTTCGAAATTGCTAAAACCAAGAACGACGTCACCCAGAGCGCCATTGCGATCGGGGACCTTGAGAGAAACTACGATGCCGCCATAATTCGTGATCTGTGTTTCGACGCCGTTGTTATTGCGCAGCGTGTAGATATCGACGTCTTCGCCACTCGAGGTTTTGCCGAAGCTCTGCTTCGTGACCCCGGCCTGGGCGTAGGCGATGGCGGCAGCCAGGCACAGCGTGAACGCTGCGGACAGCAGGCGCGAAAATTTCCCGTGTAGTTTCATTAGCTTCTCCGTGTTTTTCGTAACGCCGCAAGCGAGCGCGCGACCCATCTCCCGTTCAGAGTTCAAGCTTTAGCTTGTCCTTCCGTCGAAAAACACAACCTAAAGGTTGAACTCTGAACTCGGCGAGCAGGCGCTTATTGCGCGCCAGTTTCGCGCATCAAGGCTACTTGTCGTCGATTCCGGCGCTCGGTGAAGATCTGGTCTGCCATCACTCCGATCAGGATCACGGCGCCCATCACCGCGAAGTCGAGTGAGCTGGGAATGCCGAGCAGGTTAACCAGATTGCGCAACACTTGCAGCAGCGCCGTGCCGATCAGTATACCCACCACCGATCCTTCGCCGCCGCGTAACGAGCACCCGCCGAGCACCGCTGCGGCGATGCCGTAAAGTTCGTAAGCATTGCCGTGATTCGCGGGAGAGACCGAGTTTGTATAAAAAGCGAAGATTATGCCGGAGATAGCGGTGAGCGCTCCTGAGACCACGTAGGTAACGGCGACGATGTTTTTAGTGTCGATACCTGCGTAGCGTGCCGCTTCCGCGTTGCGTCCGGTGGCAAAAAGGTAACGGCCATACACCGAACGATGCAACACGACCCACGTAATCAAACTGATGATTATCAGAAGCACGAACGGCATCGGTATGCCGAATAAATTTCCGTTGGCGACGAAGCGCAGGAAATCGAGACCGGGAACAGTGCCGAAACCTTTCGTCTCATCGTTCGTGACGAAGCGTGCGAGACCGCGGTAGAAAAGTAAGCCGCAGAGCGTTACGATAAACGGCTGCATGTTGAGACGCGTGATCAGCAGACCATGGCCGAGGGAGAGGGCCATGGCGATTCCGATGGACGCCAGCACCGCGACGGGGACGCCGTATCCCCACTCGGTCAACATCATCGACATCAGCACACCAAGCAGCGCCATCAACGAACCGACGGAGAGTTCGATACCGCCGGTGATGATGACGAGCCCGAGGCCGATGCTGAAGATCCCGAACGCGCCGATCTGCCGCGCAAGGTTCTGGAGATTGATCTTGAGCAGAAAGTTTGGGTTGATCGCCGAGACGATGATGCACAGAACGATCAACAGGACGAAGATGCCAAGCTCTTTTTTCATAAGCCGCTATCCTGGGCCACAAAAATCAGTAAGAATCGATCGCCACAAAAAGGCACACAAGGCACAATTCAGGAAAGATCAGGGGATCTTAGTTTAAGCCACGTTTAGGATTAGAGCGGTGTCCCAACCAAACGTTTGTGCTTTTTGTGCTTTTTTGTGGCTATCCTTCGGTGCCGGTGGCGAGACGCATGACGGCCTCTTCGCTGAACTGTTGCCGTTCGAGTATTCCCGTCAACCGGCCTTCGTGCATCACCGCAATGCGGTCGCTGATGCCGAGCACTTCTTCCATCTCGCTACTGATAACGATCACCGACACGCCTTCTGCCGACAGGTTGCGTATCAGTTGATAAATCTCCGCTTTGGCGCCGACGTCGATCCCGCGCGTCGGCTCGTCAAAAATGAGCACTCGCGGCGAAAACGTTAGCCACCGCGCAAGCACCACTTTCTGCTGGTTGCCGCCGCTCAAATTAGCCGCGCGCATCTCAGGCGTCGGCGTCTTGATGTTGATCTCTTTGCACGCCTCGCGGGCGGCCTTCATCTCCTTGCCGCGGTTGATAATTTTTCCCGACGAGTAGCTCTCGAGGTTCGGCAGCGAGATGTTCTCGCGCACGTTGAAGTCAACGATCAGCCCGCACTGTCGGCGATCTTCGGGCACGAGGTAAATGCCGTGTGTGATTGCATCCTGCGGATCTTTGATACGAAGTATTTTACCGTTAAGCGCAACTTCAGTTTCGATCGTTTCCTCGACGCCGAAGATGGCCCTTGCTACTTCCGAGCGTCCCGCGCCAACCAGTCCCGCAATACCAAGCACCTCACCTTTGCGAACGTTGAACGCGATGTTGTGACTGGGATAGCGCAGCGTGCGCAGTCGTCGCACTTCAAAACCATCGCCGTCAAACACCGGCTTTGTCGAGTCGCCTTTGAAAAACTCTTTGAGATCGCGCCCAACCATCATCCGCACCATGCGCTGGTGAGTGATTTCATTACCGCGAATCTCGCCCGCATTTTCGCCGTCGCGAAGCACGACTGCGCGATCCGCGATCTCTTTAACTTCGTGCATGCGATGCGAGATGTAGATGATGCTGACGTTTTCTGACTTTAGGTCCTTTACGATCTCAAGCAATCGACGTGTTTCTGAAAGCGTCAAACTCGACGTGGGCTCGTCCATGATGATGATGCGCGCCCCCGCGCTGAGTGCTCGCGCGATCTCGACCAGTTGCTGTTGAGCGAGTGAGAGTTGGGCGAGGGGAGTGCGGCTCGAAACATCGAGCCCGACGCGGCGAAGAACCTCATCCGCCTCGCGATAGACGCGCTTGCGATCGATCAGTTTCAGCACGCCGGCCTTTGTCGGTTCGCGGCGCAGGAAAATGTTTGCGGCAACGTCGAGATTGTCGAGTACGCTGAGCTCCTGGTGAATAAACTCGATCCCGAGCGCACTCGCTTCCCTTGGTGAGCGTATCTCCACCGGCTCGCCGTGGATCCTGATGAACCCGGCATCGGGTGAGACGGCACCGCCAAGGATCTTCATCAGCGTCGATTTACCGGCGCCGTTCTCGCCGATCAACGCCACGATCTCACCGGCGCCGACTGTGAGACTTACCTGATCGAGCGCGACGACGCCGGGGAAGCGTTTGCTGACGCCCTCCATCTCGAGGATTGGGGTTGGCTCGCTCATCTGCGTCGTTTATAAAACTGCAGGCTAACTGCGGCCCCTTTGTGTGTTCAGCTTCTTCGTAAATTCTTCAACATCAGCTTTCTTAACTGCGATTGTAGGCACGAAGATCTGTTTGCTCGCCGGTATCTGCGATTTGTCACCATCGAGGACCTTTGCCATCAACTGCATCGAGCGGTAACCAAATTCGTATGGCTGCTGCACAACCGTGGCGTAGATCGTACCTTCCCTGACGCCCTCCAGAGTCGCGTCTTCTTCGTCAAACGCGATGATTTTGACCTTGTCAGTTTTGTTTGCTTCTTTAACGGCGGCCAGGATTGCCGGCCCATTGTAGGACCAGAGGCCGACCATTCCCGCGATATCGGGATTGTTCACGAGCGTGTCGGCTGCGTTTGACTTCGCGCGCACGCGATCCGTTTGGTCAGTGCGAACATCTATGATTTTCACATTCGAGCCCTCGAGTGCTTCCCTCAAACCCTGGGCACGCTGCTGAGCGTTGGCCGCATCCATCATGCCGACGAACACCATGATGTTGCCACCTTGCGGCAATGCTTCTTTGACGAGCTCGCCGGCCTGGCGTCCGGCCGCGACGTTGTCGGTGCCGATATAACAAGCGCGCTCGCTGTTGGGAGCGTCGCTGTCCTGCGTAACGACGAGTGTCTGGGCGGAAGCGCGATTGAGCATCCCTGTCTGATTCGCTGGATCGACCGGGCTGATCGCTATTCCATGGATTCCTCTGGCGAGGAGATCGTCGATGATGCGTTGCTGTTCGGCGGCACTGCCGTCGGCAGGAATCTTGAATTCCACTTCGATGTTGGGATTCTCAGCAGCAGCTTTTTCAGTACCTTTGCGAGCAATGACCCAAAAGTCTGATGCATTGTTCGTGACAAAAGCGAGTTTATGTTTGCCTCCGGCAGCGCCGCCTCCGCCGCCTGCGGGCGTTGTCGAAGACTGGCAAGCTGCAAGTAACAAAGCAAACAGCAGTGCGCAAACAAAGGCGGAGATCGATCGAATGGATTTTTCTCGTCGCATTGATTTCCTCGGTGGTCGTTTTTAGGTTGTGCGAAACATGTTTACCACAAAGGCACGAAGAGACAAAGCCTTATTCCCTCTATCTTTATCGTAGGGCTTGAGATCTGGCGCTGTGAGTGGTACAAGATCATCGTTCCCTCCTTCTTGTATTAACCCCCCGGACAGATGAGTAGTGCGGCAACGCGATAGCCGAAGTGCGCGCGTACGAGCATGGGAGGAGAGAATTATGGGCAGGAAATTTTTGTTGTTGATAATGGTTAGCTTTTCCTTGGCACTGGGCGGTTTTTGGGCGCTCCAGGCCCAGGATCCGCAAAATCCAAGTAATGTAAGGCAAGATCCGCCGGTAGTTTCCGCGACTACGCAAACGGATCTTTCAGGAACTTACACGGGCACTTTTAATTGTGAGCCGCTGGGACTGATGGGACCGACGACGCTCACGATAACGGGCAACGACTTTACAACGGCTGACGGGAAATCAGGCCGGATCGTTGCATCGCAAACTGCCGGGTACATGGCGGTTGTGCTTCAAGTGGGAGGCACGACAGCAGGCGCAACCGGCGCGGCCGGTACGCCCGCTACCGCTCCAATGATCGTTTCCATGCGTGGGCGGAAGGCCGGTAACCGGTTGATCCTGACACCAGTGTCTGGAACCACGATGAGGTGTTCGTTCACGCCAGGCCGCGCGACTGCGCGTGGCAGACGAAATCCACCTGCAACGCCTTCGGCTACAGGTACGGAAGTAGCGAATCCGGCTGCGAGTCCGACGGAAAGCCCTAGCCCAATGCCAGAGCAAACACCGTCGCCAAGCCCGAGTCCGACTGTGACTCCGACGCCGAGTCCGGAGCCGACGCCGAATCCGAGTCCGGAGCCGATGCCGAGTCCTACGCCGGGTGGGAGTCCTATGCCGGCTCCGAGTCCGAGTCCGGGTGAACCGATGCCGACTCCGAGCCCGGGTTCAAGTCCGACCCCGAGTCCAAGTCCCAGCCCACGATGGTGAGGGTAGACCACCAAGAAGTCCGAAGGCACAAAGGCTAACTGAAACTTCAGTTAGCCTCTGTGCAAATAAACTTCCGGTATATACTTGGCGCTAACTAGGTAATTTGCGCGCAGCAACCTTTGCGTCTTTTAGGATTTGATTGGCGCACTTCGCATACTCTTCGTGCCAGCACCAGCCTTTACGAGTCATGAACACTCGTTCGTCAGACGTACTGAATTCGACAATGTAAGTTATTTTCGTCCGTTTCCCGACTTCTTTCCAGCCAACATTTTCCGGTATCGTTACGATCAGATTTCCGGGCTTGTTTTCCTCCTGCAAATAGAAATCAGGACTTGATTCGAAGGCAGCAAAAAATGCCTGACGCATTCTTTGGCTGAAGTCATCATCGCCTACACTCCATAGTTCCACTGGAGTCTTATTTTGGTTACCCGACCGAGTATTTTTTTGCTCGGTCGACAACAAAGAAACCAGTATTATGATTGATGCAATTAACGTCATTTGCATTTCGTAACTCCATTTTCAGTAGTACACTTTTTCGTGGATTTATTGTCTTTAGCCTCTCTAATCTGCTCCGGCTTTAGTGTTGTTCCCCCGCTGCTGGTCATGATATTTGAATTATCATAGCCCTTTGTAGGTTTTGTAGACTTGCGCTCCTGACTCATAGTCCATCCTTCCTTGTACCTATCCTTCAATCCTGCGAAATGCAACATTTCATGAACTATGCCTCCTCCACCGCCCACTCCGTTGGTCCTGATGTGAGCTTTGTTGCCTCCTACACCTTCCGTTCCTTCTCCTTTTGGGTACTTGGGATTAAGGTCGGGACTCAGGTTCATTGTATTGAGCACACCCTGTATAGGTTTGTCTGTAGCAACAATCTCTATCTTCACATTCGGATCGCCGGTATCAAGTTTACTAGCCCTACTTACTACTTCTGCAATCAGCCCCGGAGTTGCTGATGGTCCGGTGAAGTGAACCGGTATCACGATTGTGGTTTGTCCCGTATCCTTGTTCTCCACATAGAGTGCGTCGTGCCCATTTGGATCAATAAACTTTAAGGGGTTGTTGTAACCATACTGATACTTGTTAAGCGACTGTGGGAGCCTAATGTCTCCGAAAGGAAGAGCCTGTTTTTCCCCGGCCGACGCATCGCCAAGAAGCCAAAACTCGTAAGCGCCTCCTTTGAATTCATCAGGGCCCGTGAAGCGTCCTTGCGTAGACGCATAATAACGGGCAAGGAAGTAATCTAGTCCCGTTTCCACATCGCGTTCCTTTGAGGTGAACTGCTGTCGCACACCGTCGCCGCTGGTATATCCAAGAGAGGAGCTGCGGCCACCGGTGCCGGCGAATATTTCTTCGCCAAAAGGTAGGTAGTCGTGGCGCTTGATGTTTGCCAGCGTTCCGGTCTGATCGATGATCATTCGTGGCGTGCCGAGGTGATCGGCGACTAGCCAGTTGACGGCCAGCAGCGCAGTTGCTGGTCCATTGGCGAGTGCGCTGATTTCCATGGCTGTCAAGGCGCGGTTGTAAACACGCACTTCATCTATTCGGCCCTGGAAGTGTTGCGAGATGACCTGCCGCCCGCCAATGCGGAAATCGTTCTGGCCGGTGATCGCGTCTCCAATTGCGCCGGAGCCGCTGTAGGTATGGGCCAGGCTGCCGTTTGCGTAAGTCTTGATTGTCCCGTTGTCGTATGTCACGGCGATGTGCGTCCATTGATTCAGAGGTGCGACGTATCCGGTATCAACGAAGGCCCATCCGGGATTGCTGTTCGCAAAGCCCCAACGAATCGTTCCGTTCGCATACCGGGCGATGACGTATTCGCCTTCTTTGACGAGAATGGTGCCACCAAGCGTTGCGTCTGAACCTGCGCCAGTCGGATAAATCCAGGTACTAAAGCTGCCGGCGCTCGTCATCACGAACTTCGACTGCGCCCCCACTTGCACATAATCATTCAAACCATCGAGATTCACAGCGGAACCAGTCTGCCCGGTGGTCCAACCTGCGCCAGATGTCAACGTCCCGGTGCTGCCATTGCCGGTGGAATCGACCGTTGTCGTGCCGGTGTTCTCATTCGCTTTCCAGTGGCCCACCAAACCTGCGCCTGGCGTGGCGTTTATCAACAACTGCCCGTTGCGATAGCCGTACTCCTTTTGCGGAATCGTTGCGGCAGCGTTGGCCGCATACTCCGCCAGCAACTCCCCGTCAATACCGTAGATCTGCCACGTTTCCTGATTGTTGATCTTGCTGCGCGTGCGGTGGCCGTCAGCGTTGTAGGTGTAGTAACTCCAGCCCGCATAACTATCCTGTGCCGAAGTCATCTTGTTCTCCGCATCGTAAGTGCGACTTCCGAAACTTGTATACGTGTCACTGGTTAAATTACCTGCGGCGTCGTAATTCATCACGCCTGACTGACCGATAGGCACGCCAAGGCGGTTGTTTACGTCGCTCCTGGTGAACTGTTTCGTGTTGATGCCCGTTCCCCACGACGCGGGTTTGATGAGGCGATTGCCGTAGCGATCGTAATCGTATTGCTGACTGCCGGTGTGGGTGACCCCGTTCTGCCACTCGTTGACGGCGGTCAATCGATTCAGAGCATCGTAGCTGTAGCGATCCTCCATGTAGTAACTGTTAATGATCGTCTGGCTCATCAGCACATTACCGTTGTTGTCAGTCCCACTGCCACAGTGCACCCAGCTAGTGCTGTAGTAATTCACGAGGGCGCCGAGTTCACCACCCCATTGATCATTGACGTTTGAGGCGCGCACATCGCAGAGCTGTCCTCGAATGTTGTAATGACGTTTGTTGTAAACGGCGCTGGTCGTGCCGAATTGCTCAAACTTCAGCGAGCCCCATGGGCTGTATTTTATTTCTCGCGCATAGGTGCGCAGCACCCCGTCGCCAAGGTTGCCAGTGAAGGCTGGATTCTGGTCGTCTTTATCGCCCACACGGCCGGCGCTGTCGTAGTTGTAAGTAACCGAACGACCTGACGGGTACGTTTGTGAAGTGATCGCACCGGCGCGATTGTAGCCTCGCGTTATCTGATACGTTGGACTCCAGGTGCCGTTGAGCTTGAATAGCTGTCGCTGAACGAGGGGGCGGCCGAGCGCGTCGTAACTGTCAACTGCCGTGTGGTCCACGTTGCTGCCGCTGGTTAGATCACCGCCGCTATAGAAATACCAGAACCGCCCTTTGCCGTTGGTCGCGCTGTCGTAGAAGCGTTTCACATCAGGATTGATCGTTGCCGTGTCGGAGTAATCGACAGTGGTGTTGCGTTTAAGCGCATCGTAAGCGTAAACAGAAACCACACCCCGGGGATCGGTCTTCTGAGTCAGATTGCTGCCTGCATCGTATTGATAACCGGTGGACCAGGCGCTGTTACCGGTGATCGGATCTGATAAACTCAAGCCCGCGTTTGTGCTTTGCTCCGGATTGCGCGCACGAATCAGCCGCTTCAGCGAATCGTACATGAAGAACCGCTGCTGCGTTCCCTGCGTGACTTTCACGAGGTTGTCGAGCACGTCATAAACATAGGTGGTCTGGTAATTCCATCCGTTTGGATCTTCGTATACCTCCAGCAATCGACCCAGTGCGTCCGTCTCGCTCTTCCTGGCTTTACCGGCCTGGTCGGTGACCGTCACGCTGTTGCCACTGTAGCTCGTACTTAAGACCGCACCATCCGGCGTTGTAACTGAGGTCACGCGCCCTAGCGCATCAAATAGCTGCGTGGTCCAAACGGCTGTCTCACCCTCCCACGGGCGGAACGGGTTCGAGTTTTTGAACGCACGACCGAGTGCGTCATATTGAGTTTGCGTGACGATATATTTCGTCCCGCCCTCATACTGCCGCGTTTCACTTGTACGTCCCATCTGGTCGTACAAGACCATACTCACAAGCAGTTTGTCATCGTATGCGTCGCGATCGTCTGAAGTGGTGATGGTTCGGGCCCCATCGTCATAAGCAAACGTCGTTTGACTTTCTGCGCCGGTGCCGATAGCACGGTGGATCTTCGTGGGCCGATCGAGCCAATCGCTGAAAGCACCACTGGCCACAATCCCGTTCGCATCTTCACCGTTAACCGGTTTGCCAAGGTGATAATCAAACTGTGTATACACAGAGTGACCCAACGCATTTATGACCTTCGTGGGATATGCAAATGACGTAAGGCCGGCTAGTTCAATCGGGGCAGAATTTGCGCGCGCGTCACTATCAGGAGCGCCAAAGCTATCAGCGTATTTAATTGTCGTTGCGATGTTATTTGACAACGTGCTGCGTGGATCGAGCGTTCGAACGACGTTACCCGCCACGTCGTATTGCGAGTACGTCGCAACTGAACCGGTGACCGAGCCGTTCGATAGCAGATAACGCGTCACGGCCGTCGGATTACCACGCTTCGTGTAAGCCGTGGTGAACTCGGAATCGAGTCCGCTGATGTTTGTACGTCCCTCAAGCGAGCAGTGAAAGCTGTGCTCGCAATCGGAGCCATCAAGCACATAGTTGTCATACTCCAATACGGTGCGCGCGCGTTCAGTGCCTCCCGCGTCAAACACGGAGACTTGCACCGGCAGGCTCCGGATGTGAATACTGGTCGCCGTATAGTCGGTGCTGTTAACAGGATTTGTCTTCAGATAATCTGTGTGGGTCCGCCGTTTCAAGGCACCGGGAGATCCGGAACCAAAGTCGTACTCATAAACATCTGAGCGGTTGTTGAATGGTACCGTGTCGTCGTAGCTGAATGTTTGTTTCGCGACCTGGTTCGTATCTACGAGAGTAGTTTTAGTTTCACTCAATCGTGGATCATTAGCGGGTGACGTGTCCGAACCAGCGCCCCACCAGCCGCTCGCTGAACGCTGCTGCCACGTATTCTCGATTCGACGCAGGATAGTCGTGCCGTTACTGGCAAACTCCTCTGTTTGATATTCCCTGCCTTCCTTCCAACCGGCGTAGTCGATGGGCGACAAATTGAACGACGACCCGGGGCGACCGTGAAAATAGTGCTTGCTTCGCGTGAGTAGCGTGCCGGTGTTGGTTAACTGGTCTACCGTCACGGAACTGGCATTCGTCCCCACCGACTGTGAAAGGCTGTAGGTCGAACGACTGGCGTAAGTCGAACCTGAGCCACCCGCGGGATATAAGCGACGCTCAGTAACGCGCCTGTAGATCACGAGTGAGCTTTCCCAGCCAACACAAACACCATTCGAACTTGTACCCTCTCCGCCCGCGTGGTCATACTCGATCGCGCCCCCAGTCGGTAACACCACGCGCGCAATCTCGCCATACGGGTTATATCTAAGCTGGTATTCCTTATTGTTTGGTAGGGTAATCGATGAAACAACGCTCGGATTGTGATGGTTGATACTTGATCCGTCGAGGTCTGGGAAAAGAGCCTTGTATGAAAGCGTGGTCGAATAGTCTGCACGCAGTGCACTCGCTAGTGAGGAGTAATTAACTTTTATATTTCGAGGCGCGCCACCGAAGCCCTTATAAGTGATTTGGTCGAAGGTTCCTGGACCAGTGTTGCGTGTAATTGTGACCTGGCGATTCAGAGAATCCGTGATTGTTTGAATGCGACTATTGCTGTCGTAGTCGAAGGTGAGCTTGTTGCCGTTTCGATCACGAAGCCATTTGGCCAGCCCGTTCTCAATTCGGAATTTCGTTCCATCTCTGAGCATGAGGTAGCCGGTCGGATAGATCTCTCCAGGGTTAGCACCAAGAACCACATCGTGAATCGGGTCTTCCGATATAAAGGTTGCCGCCGACCCGTCGCTGGTGACGAAGACGGTCCCCCGCGAGGGGGGATTCAAGTAGGTGTTGCAGTTCCCGTTATTCGCTGGTTGGCCTGCTGTTAATTGGTCTCGGAGCTCATACTCAGTCCCATCAGGCCCAATAAAGGTTAACCGGGTAAGACTGGCAGTGTAGATGGTTACATTACCTGGACACGTCATCGTGTCCCAACCCGACTGCCGGCCTGCCAAAGTGCCGGGCATGTACTTCCGCTCGAAGTTGTCCCACCAACTTTGCGCGGGGAGGTAAAGATGGTTAACACTGCCGTCAGCTTGTGGAAAAGCTAAATCCCTAACGCGCCACTTGCCTTCAATCGGCAGCATTACCGGCGCCTGGGCGCCGCCGCGTCCAGCGATACCCAACAGCGTCAGTTGAAAGTTCAAGTTGCCATTGTAGAGATTTACATTATCGAAACCGCTCAACGCGTATGAGCCCGCAGGCGCTCCGGGCTGCAGTCCCATCGGGGTGCTGCCATCGGTGGCCGTCGTTTGGGCTGTCACCGTAAAAGTGAGTGCGCATATAAATAGCAGAGCTTTGGCGACTGTGGGCGCAGGATGTGCGATTAAGGTTTTCCGGTTTCTCATGAACCCTCCAGCGAGGTAGGCATCAAGGTTAAAGGCACTGCTGACGACTACGGCAATATCGTTATGCGACATCGCCGCTCGGATTCGTTCGTGTCCTGTAAAACGTAACTGCCCGGAGGAAGATCAAGGACCTCATGCCACTCCGATTTTCTTCGGTTCAGGTTGACGGTGCGAAATTGCTCGCCGGATTTTCGTTGCAGAACTAACGACAAATTCTCTTTCCCACTCCGATCGTCAATCATGAGCACGAAAGAACCTTTGGGTCGAATGAGTTCGTTGGGTTCACAGCCGGCAGGCCTCACTGTAATAAGCTCGACTTCAAGTCGCGCGGGTGCTTGTGAGTTTCTGCTTGAACGGCTGCCAAGGGCCCCGTATGCGAGAATCGGAACCACGACCGCGGTTATGGCAATTGAGAGGAATATTCGTCGATTTATGCGCTTTGTTTGCAGCATTACGTTTTCTCTTTCGGAACGTTGGTAGAGTTCAGAGTTGGATGTGCATCGAAAACACACCCGTGTGAAAGTGAATAACTTACCTGCCTGATGTAATCTTTGTGCAGCAACTTGCGGAGGATCTGCACCGGTCGGGAATCAAGGGGCGCAAATCTACTCCTCATAGTAGATAAGTGTCAACGATTTTATCCGCACGATTTAGACTTCTATTGAAAGTTATAAACGACCGGAGAACGATCCGTTTTGCCGAGTGCAGATCAGCTTTTTGTGCTTTGGTGCGGCGTCTGGTAGATTTCTCGACTTCGATGAAACAAAAAATACGCATAGCAGCCGGACAGGGCTTCTGGGGAGATCTTCTCGACGCACCCGTGCGCCAGGTCGAAGGCGGTCCAATCGATTACCTCATGCTCGACTACCTGGCCGAAGTCACGATGTCGATCATGCAGAAGCAGAAGGCCCGCGATCCGAATGCCGGATACGCAAAAGATTTCGTTCCACTCATGCGCCGGATACTTCCCGCCTGTGTCGAGCGAAACATTAAAGTCACTGCAAACGCAGGCGGCGTTAACGTCAGAGGCTGCGCGGATGCCGTAATCGACGTCGCTCGCGAACTCGATCTCGGCGGCAAAGTGCGCATCGGAATCGTCACTGGAGACGACATCATGCCTCGACTCGACGAGCTGCTCTCGCGCGGCATTGAGTTGCGCAACATGGACACCGGCGAACCGTTGTCGACAGTGCGCGACAAGATTCAGAGTGCGAATGCCTACCTCGGCGCCTGGCCCATCGTCGATGCGTTGAATCAGGGCGCCCAGATCGTCATCACCGGCCGTGCGACTGACACAGGCCTGACGCTCGCGCCGATCATTCACGAATTCGGTTGGGCCAACGACGACTGGAACCGTCTCGCTGCCGGAACCATCGCCGGACACATTATCGAGTGTGGCGCACAGGCGTCCGGTGGTAATTGCCAGTACGAGTGGCGCAGCATTCCAAATCTTGCCGACGTCGGTTTTCCGATCGTCGAAGCTTCACCGGACGGAAGTTTCGTAATTACAAAGCACGAACGTACCGGCGGTTGGATCATCATCCCCGGCATTAAAGAGCAACTGGTTTACGAGATGGGCGATCCGCGCGAGTACATCACGCCGGATTGCATCGCGGATTTCACGACAGTACAGCTCGCCTATGAGGGACGAGATCGTGTTCGCGTGTTTGGTGTCGAAGGCCGCCCGGCGACTGAGTTTCTCAAAGTTTCCATTAGTTATTCCGCGGGTTTTAAGGCGGTGGGGACCCTCGTTTATGCATGGCCCGACGCTTACGACAAGGCACAAGCCGCGGATCGAATACTTCGCACCCGCCTCGACCGGCTGGGACTGAAATTCGATCAGGTGTTGACGGAGTTTGTCGGCGTGAATGCTACGCATGGGCCGCTTACCGATCCACCAAATCCGGATATTCCTGAAGTGCAACTCAGAGTGGGCGTGCGTGGTCAGGATCGGAGTGCGATTGAACGGTTCACGAAAGAGATTGCGCCGTTGATTCTGACTGGTCCACCGGCAGTGACCGGTTTTGCAGGTGGCCGTCCGAAAGTCGAGGAGATCGTCGCTTACTGGCCGGCGCTGATTCCGAAGGAAGAGATCAAGACGGTGGTTGAAGTGCTCGACACATAGCTTATGAAAGTACAACTGACAAAACTGGCCCATGCGCGGTCGGGGGATAAAGGCGACACTGCAAACGTCGGGCTGATCGCCCTTAAGGATGAGTATTATCCGATCCTCGTGCGGGAAGTGACGGCGGAACGAGTCAAGGAACACTTCAGGGGCATTTGCCATGGAGACGTTGAGAGGTTTGAGCTGCCGAATCTTGGCGCGCTGAACTTTTTGTTGCATAAGAGTCTTGGTGGCGGCGGGACGTTGTCGTTGATGACTGACGCGCAAGGTAAGACTTTCTCGACGGCGTTGTTGCGGATGGAAATCGATGCCGCGGATCTGACGGATTAAAACCGGAACGATTAAGACGGATCAGATGAGTGAAGAGCAGGCAGTTTTGTTTTCTGTGGAGGGGGCGGTGGCGCGGATTACGCTTAATCGTCCCGAGAAAAGAAATGCGCTGAATGATGCGGTTATCGACGGGATCAAGGACGGGTTACGGAATGCGGCGGCGGATGAGAATGTGAGGGTGATCGTGATCGCGGGGGCGGGAAAGGATTTTTGTTCGGGTGCGGACCTTTCCGCGATCCAGAAGATCGCGGGCGCGTCTGTGGCCGAGAATTCCGACGATGCACGCTCATTGATGGAATTGCTGATGTTGATAAGGCAGGTTCCCGTGCCTGTAGTCGCTGCGGTTACGGGACGAGCGTTGGCTGGTGGCTGCGGTCTCGCGACTGCCTGCGACATCGTGCTCGCATCAGGGGCCGCGCGTTTTGGCTATCCGGAAGTAAAGATCGGTTTTGTGCCAGCGATGGTCATGGCTATCCTGCGTCGCAACGTTTCCGAGAAGCGTGCTTTTGAGTTAATAACCCGCGGTGATGAAATAGGCGCCGATCAGGCTAAAGAGATCGGACTCGTCAATCATGTCTTCAGTGGTGAGAATTTTGCTGCTGAGGTTGATGCTTACGTAAAGCGGTTTGAACAGTTGAGCAAGCAGGCAATCGCATTAACTAAAGGACTGCTGTACCAGATCGACGGCCTCGCATTCCCGGAGGCGCTTGAAACCGGCGCGGACGTTAACGTGATCGCGCGCATGAGTGATGATTGTCAGAAGGGAATCGCGCGCTTCCTGCAAAAGAATTAAGGACTGGTTTTCGAAGCGTTTGCCTTCTCACGCAACCGCTTAATCTCATTTTGTATCGGGGCTGGGTCCTTGAGCTGAGGATTTTTCTTAAGATACGCCTCGAGTTCTCCTGCCGCCTTGTCCGGCTCGCTTTTCAACTCATAAAACAGCGCCATCGTCATACTATCAGGCTTGAGCTTGTTCTGACTCAGATCCGCGGCTTCCGTGATCGCTTCTCCAGCACGCTTGAGCAAAGATCCGCGATCATCAGTGCTATTCGCGGC
>DASUPZ010000021.1:0-5189 GCA_036280855.1 Pyrinomonadaceae bacterium
CGGCCCGTGCAGGACGCAAGCCGGAACCCGATCGTTCAGCACTCGCTAATCTATCTCGATTTCCCTGAATTGAGAGTGATGGAAACTCTCGGCCTGACCGCGAAGCATTTGGATATTGACAACGGCGCGTCGCGTTTTGACATGACGCTTGCCATGACTGAAACCGAGCAGGGATACGAAGTCGATATTGAGTACCCGACAGACCTGTATCGCCGCGAACGGATCGAACGAATGACGAAGCATCTGGAAAACATTCTCGAAAGTGTCGTCGTCGATCCAGCGCTGCGTTTGTCAGACTTACCGTTGTTAGCCGAGAACGAGAAGCGGCAACTGCTGATCGAGTGGAACGCTACAACAGCCGAATACCCATCTGAACGTTGTATCCACGAACTGTTCGAAGCACAG
Source organism: Pyrinomonadaceae bacterium (assembly GCA_036280855.1). Classification (GTDB taxonomy): domain Bacteria; phylum Acidobacteriota; class Blastocatellia; order Pyrinomonadales; family Pyrinomonadaceae; genus PSRF01. Next base: position 406 of record DASUPZ010000021.1, read on the forward strand.
GCACAACGCACGCCGGACGACGTAGCGGTGTTATTTGAGAACGACCGGCTTACTTATCGCGAGCTGAATGAACAGGCGAATCGTTTGGCGCGCTACCTGAAAGAAGCGGGCGTTGAGAGTGGGGAGTTGGTAGGCCTCTTCACGTCGCGTTCGCTGCGGATGGTGGTGGGACTGCTCGGCATTCTGAAGGCGGGTGGCGGTTACGTGCCGTTGGACGAAATATATCCCGCGGAACGCCTGGAATTTATGCTGAAGGACTCGGGAGCGCGAGTGTTGGTGACGGAAGAGAGTCTCTCTGCGAAATTACCCGGCTACGAGGGGCAGATGGTCCGCCTCGATACGGAATGGGACAAGATAGCATCATGCAGCGCGCAGAACTTGGACCAATCGCTGACGAGCGAGCAACGCGCTTACGTGCTTTACACGTCCGGCTCGACGGGCCAGCCGAAAGGCGTCGGGGTGAGGCATCGTAGCGTCGTCAACGTGCTCCACTCCGTGCTCTCCAGCACATCGTTTAAGGCCACCGATACAATGCTCGCGCTCGCTACGATCTCTTTTGATATTGCTGCCACAGAGATTTATCTCCCCCTAATCGTTGGCGCGCGTGTGGTTATAGCGAGCCGCGAAGTTGCTGCCGACAGTGTGGAGCTTTGCAAGTTGTTCGCGCGATACGGCGTGACAGTGATGCAGGCGACGCCGGCGACGTGGCGCATGCTGATTGATTCGGGGTGGCAGGGCGACTCGCGGCTGAAAGTGTTTAGTACGGGAGAAGCTCTCGACCGGCCGCTTGCCAATCAACTTTTAGCAAGCTGTGCAGAGGTGTGGAACCTCTACGGTCCAACCGAGACGACGATCTACTCCGGTGTGACTCGGCTGGCTAACGAGGCGGCCCCCGTACCAATTGGTCCACCAATCGCGAACACACGCTTCTACGTTTTGGACCAATTTATGAATCCTGTTCCGATCGGCATCTACGGTGAACTCTGCATCGGAGGCGCGGGTTTGGCCCAGGGGTATTTGAATCAACCCGGGTTGACCGCGGAGAAGTTTGTACCAAATCCGTTTGGCAGTGAACCAGGCGCGCGTTTGTATCGCACCGGTGACCTGGTGCGCTACGGCGAAAACGGGAAGCTGGAGTTTGCCGGCCGGTTGGACCATCAGGTCAAAGTGCGAGGTTTTCGCATTGAGCTTGGGGAAGTAGAAGCGGCGTTGTCCGTGCACGAATCGGTGCGCGGCGCCGTAGTCGTTGCGCGCGAACTGCAGCCGGGTGAACAACGTCTCGTCGCCTACGTGGTCGGGAATGAGAACCCATTGCCGGCGCCTGGCGAGTGGCGGACGTTTCTCATTAAACGTCTCCCCGAATACATGATCCCATCAGTGTTCGTCAGCCTGGAATCGTTGCCCCTCTTACCGAATGGCAAAGTCAACCGGCGCGCGTTGCCGGTCCCCGACTCGACACGACCCGAGTTGGGCCGGGCATTCGCGCCGCCTGAGAACGGGACGCAGGAGAGGTTAGTCGAACTTTGGAAGAATGTTCTTGGTGTCGATCGAGTTGGCATTCACGACAACTTCTTCGAATTGGGCGGCGACTCGATTCTCGCGACGCGGCTCGTCTCGCGCATTCGCCGGACGTTCGACGTCGAGATGCCGCTGCGCGAACTCTTTTGGAAACCGACGATCTGCGAGTTGGCTGAGATCATCGCGGATCTTTTGTTTGAACAACTGGACAATCTCACCGAAGAAGAGGCCGAACGGCTTTTGCAAAAGGAAGTCTAAGAGGCCGCCAACTTGGAGTGCGGCGGCCTGGCGCCGCGTTAGTACTCGATCACGCCAGATCGCTTAAAAAAGCGGCGCCAGGTCGCCGCACTCCAAGGTTGGCTTGCACGATTTTCGGCACAATGAAAAGCGAGTCTAAGTCTCAACTTTCAGCAGCCAAACGCGCCCTGCTCGAACGGCGGCTGGCGGGTCGCTCGCGCATCGAAGCGGACGAGCGCGCCATACGGCCGGCTCCGCGGAATGGACCACTGCCGTTATCGTTCGCGCAACAACGTCTCTGGTTTTTGGACCAGTTGGAACCTGGGCTGGTGGCTTACAACGTGCCCGCGGCCGTGCGTCTCGTTGGCAAGCTTGACGTGGCAGTTCTGAATTGGAGTTTGAACGAGATCGTCCGGCGTCATGAGAGCCTGCGCACCACGTTCGACTCTGTTGCTGGTCGGCCAGTTCAGGTCATCGCGCCGGCGCTCGAGTTATCAATTCCAGTAAACGATCTAACTCACTTACCCGACGATACGCGCGAGTCAGAAGCTTTACTGCTCTCGCAGGAAGAAGCGCAACGTCCGTTTGATCTTTTGCGTGGTCCCTTGATCCGCGCCGTATTGCTGCGGCTGCGAAGTGACGAGTACGTGCTGATCCTGACGATGCATCACATCGTCAGTGACGGGTGGTCGCACGGTGTGTTGAGGATGGAACTCGGAGCGCTTTATGAAGCGGGGATGAAAGGGGAACGTTCGCCTCTTCGGGAGCTATCGATCCAGTACGCAGACTTCGCACAATGGCAGCGAGGCTGGTTGAAAGACGATGAGCTGCAACGGCAGATCGCATATTGGCAAGAGCACCTGAAGGGAGCGCCGCCGTCAGTCGACCTGCCCACTGATCGCGCCCGCCCGCCCCAAATGAATTATCGCGGGGCAACCTTCCTGTTTGAGCTTTCCGCAGGTTTGTCTGAGTCGCTCACTGCTTTGAGCCGGCGTGAAGGAGCGACGCTGTTCATGACAGGGCTGGCAGCGTTCAACGCATTGCTTTCGCGTTACACGGGCCAGAGCGACATCGTGGTTGGAACTCCGGTAGCGAATCGCAACCACGAAGAGCTCGAACCGCTGATCGGGTTCTTCGTCAACACCCTTGCGCTGCGAACAGATTGTTCCGGCGATCCCACGTTCCGAGAGTTGTTGCATCGTGTGCGCGACGTCTCGCTGGGCGCGTATGCACACCAGGATCTGCCTTTCGAATTGCTGGTCGAAGCGTTGGAGCCCGTTCGAGACCTGAGCCGCAACCCGCTATTTCAGGTAGCTTTCGATCTTCAGACCATGCCGGCCGTGGCGCTCGAACTGACCGGACTCACGTTGCAACCGCATGAGTTCACATCGGAAACCACGCGGTTTGATCTCGAACTGCACCTCACGTCGACGCCTGAAGGACTTCTTGGCGCAATCGTTTACAGCACGAACTTGTTTGCCGGATCGACGGTTCACCGGCTGGCCGAACGGTACCGGATGATTCTCGAAGCCATCGTCGCCGATCCGGACCAACGTGTATCTGACATCGACTTGCTTACTGCTGAAGAACGACGGCAGTTGCTGACTCAATCGAGCGCGCGTTCGATTTCCGATGAGAGATGTATTCCCGATCTCTTCGAAGCATGGGCCACGCGCGCGCCGGAGCAGGTAGCGTTGGCTTTTGGCGATGAGCGTGTGACTTATGAGGAATTGAATCGTCGCGCTAACCGGTTGGCCCATCACCTGCAAACGTACGGCGCCGTAGAAGAAACGCGCGTCGGGATCTTCATCGAACGTTCGGTCGAAATGATCGTCGCCGTGCTTGGCGTGCTCAAAGCAGGCGCGACCTATGTGCCGCTCGAGCCGTCGCTCCCGGAGCAGCGCCTGTTGTTCATGCTTGAAGACGCCGAAGTGCAGTTGGTGCTCACTGTGTCAACGCTGGAGGAAAAACTGCCCGTGCATCGAGCGCCGGTAATCTTGCTCGACTCTGACTTGCCGTCAATTGAGCAACAGAGTGAGCAAAATCCAGCGCGAAACGTCACGCCGGAAAACCTAGCTTATATCGTCTATACGTCAGGCTCGACGGGCACTCCGAAAGGAGTCGCCGTGCTGCATCGTGGAGTTGTGAGGCTGGTCATTGACAACGACTACGCGAACTTCGGTCCGAATGAAGTCTTCCTGCAGTTCGCACCGCTCGCCTTCGATGCTTCAACTTTCGAGATCTGGGGCAGCTTGCTGAACGGAGCGCAACTCGTACTCATGCCTCCAGGTGTAGCATCGCTTGCCGATCTCGGTCGTGCGCTCGCGGAGTATGGCGTGACGACCCTCTGGTTGACGGCTGGCCTGTTTCACCAGATGGCCGACGAGCAGCTCGAAGCTCTTGCCGGCGTTAAGCAGTTACTCGCCGGCGGCGATGTTCTGTCGCCTTCGCATGTAAAGAAATTCCTGACTGCCGCTCGCGAGAGCCGGTTAATCAACGGCTATGGTCCAACTGAAAACACCACGTTTACCTGTTGCCACGTGATGGACCGGCCGATCGACTTCGCCAGCTCGGTTCCGATCGGACGGCCGATTGTTCACACGCAGGTTTTTATCCTCGATCACAATCTGCGATTGTGCCCGCCGGGTTGCGCCGGTGAGTTGTACGCGGCAGGCGCAGGCCTCGCGCGTGGTTATCACGGCGGCGCGAGTTTGACTGCCGAGCGCTTTATTCCACATCCATTTGCCAGTGAGCCGGGTGCGCGGCTTTATCGCACCGGCGATCTCGCGCGTTACCGTGACGATGGGAACATTGAGTTTATCGGACGAGCGGATGAGCAGGTTAAGGTTCGAGGTTACAGGATCGAACTCGGCGAGGTGGAGACGGCGCTCAGTCGCGCATCCGGAGTGCGACAAGTGGCGGTCGTTGTTCGTGATTACGGTGCAGGCGACAAACGTCTCGTAGCGTATGTTGTAGGCGACGTCTCCATTGACGTGCTGCAAAAGTCTCTTCGCACGACGTTGCCGGAT
>DASUPZ010000022.1:0-4350 GCA_036280855.1 Pyrinomonadaceae bacterium
GCGGACGCAGGTGGCAGGGGAGTGGAGTTTCGCGACGTTGCTGGAGCGCGTGCGAGAAGTTTGCATCGGGGCGTATGCGCATCAGGATGTGCCGTTTGAGAAGCTGGTGGAAGAGTTACAGCCCGATCGCAGCCTTAACCATCCACTGTTTCAAATGATGTTGCTGCTTCAGAACGCTCCGATCTCGGAGTTTCATCTCGAAGGACTGAAGCTGGAATGGTCTGCTGTTTCGACTCCGACGGCGAAATTCGATTTGACCCTGGACCTCGAGGAGAAAGATGGCGTACTCGGCGGCAGGCTTGAATACAACCTCGACCTGTTTGACGAGCCGATCATTAAACGGATGGTGGGCCATCTTAAGTATCTGCTGGAACAGGTAACAAAAAATCCCGAACAGAAAATCTCTGATCTCGACCTGCTCACGGCAGAAGAGACCGATCAGATTTTAAGAGAGTGGAACGGAACAAAGGTTCCATACAAAGAGGAGTGCATTCACGAACGGTTCGAAACACAGGTTGACCAGACTCCTAATGCAGTGGCGCTGATTTCTGATGACGAAGTGGTGACTTACCGCGAGTTGAACAGTCGTGCGAACCGCCTCGCAAATTACCTGCTGCGACTTGGCGCCGGCACGGAATCGCGTGTTGGTATCTGCCTCGAGCGTTCCGTGAAGGCTGTTGTAAGCATCCTGGCGGTTTTGAAAGCCGGCGCCGCTTACGTAGCGCTCGATCCTAACTACCCGTTGGAGAGACTGGATTTTATAAGGCACGACGCGCAGCTTTCTTTATTGATCACCGAGGAACCGTTAGCAACCTCGTGGACTACGGGTGACGCGAAAGTAATCCTCCTCGATCGCGACTGGGCTGCAATTGAAGCGGAGAGCGGTGAAACACCTTCAACCCCGGTTAGCGCCAACAACCTTGCGTACGTCGTTTACACGTCCGGTTCGACGGGAAGACCGAAAGGCGTGATGGCCCTTCATCGCGGAGCAATGAATCGCTTCAATTGGATGTGGAGGACTTATCCGTTCACTGCAAATGAGGTGTGCTGTCAGAAAACTTCCTTAGCTTTCGTCGACTTCGTGTGGGAGGTTTTTGGGCCGCTGTTACAGGGCATTCCCGGCGTCATCATTCCTGACGACGTTGTAAAAGATCCACGCGAACTCAACCGCGTTTTGGCTGCGAACCACGTGACGCGCATCGTTCTCGTCCCATCGTTGTTGCGCGCGATGCTGGATGATTTGGGCGGCCGGAAAAAACAACTCCCTGACTTGAAGATCTGGGTGTGCAGCGGAGAGGCGCTTCCGATCGATCTCTGTGAGAGGTTCAAGGCGATCCTGCCTGACCGTGTGCTGCTTAACCTGTACGGTTCATCAGAAGCATCCGCCGACTCGACGTATTACGAAGTCGAAGATCGCGAGTTTACGAGAAATATTCTGATTGGCAGCCCTCTCGACAATACACAAATCTACTTGCTCGACGAACGCCTTCGACCAGCTCCCGCCGGCACGCCCGCGGAATTGCATATTGGCGGCGATGGTCTCGCACGCGGCTATCTCGGACGACCTGAACTGACTGCTGAAAAGTTTATTCCCGACCCGTTCAGCAAAGTGCCGGGACAGCGTTTGTACAAGACTGGAGACCTCGCTCGCTGGACGGATGAAGGGAAGTTGGAGTATGCCGGCCGCCGCGATCATCAAGTGAAGATCAGAGGTGTCCGCATCGAGTTAGCCGAAGTCGAAGCGGCGCTGAGCCGTCATCCCGATTTGAAGCAGGCGGTCATCAACGCTTTGGAAGACACGCCCGGCGAGAAGCGACTCGTTGCTTATGTCGTTCCCACAGATGGACCACTGAGCGTGAGTCAACTGCGCAATTTCATCAGGCAAGAACTTCCTGAGTATATGGTTCCATCCGCTTTCGTCTTTCTGGAAAGATTGCCGGTTACGGCGAGTGGAAAAGTAGATCGTCTGGCGTTGCCGGAGCCGCTGGAGGTTCGTCCGGAACTGGACGCGGTGTATACCGCGCCTCACACGCCAGTGGAGAGAGAGTTGGCTGACATCTGGACCGAGCTCTTACATACGGAGCAGATCGGAGTCCACGACAATTTCTTCGACCTCGGCGGTCATTCTCTGATGGCAACGCAAATGCTCTCGCGTGTGAGACCACACTTCCACGTAGAACTCATGTTGCAGGACTTTTTCAAGCGTCCCACGATTTCGGCAATGGCCCAGCTGATCGAAGAAGACATCATCGCGAAGACAAACCCGACGAGCTTGGACGAGATGCTCGACATGTTGGACGACCTGAGCGACGAAGACTTACCAGAAGTGCTCGTGCTCGACGACTAAACACACAGAACACACACATGACGACAACTTTAATGACGTCCGGAATAGCGTCTGACATTGCCGGCGACAGCGCAGAGGAACGCCTCAGGCGGTTATTCACTCCAGCGGTGATCGCGAACTCGACTGAAATGCTCGCCGACGCGCGCGTCTCTGAAATGATTCGTGACTTCATGTCCACGAGCAATTTCAGCAGCAGCATCGATTTCAAGTCTCTCGTGGCGAGATTTCTGGAGAGCAGCTTTGCGGAAGAGCCCTGCGACGTCGCCGACTATCTCGAGCAATTGCAGGATGACGTCGTCATCCATTCGACGCATACTGCTTCGCCGCGATTCATCGGTCACATGACTTCCGCACTCCCGTCGTTCATGCGTCCACTCGCAAGGCTCATGGCCGCGATGAATCAGAACGTGGTGAAGATCGAAACATCAAAAGCCTTCACACCGCTCGAGCGCCAGACGCTGGCAATGATTCATCGACTCATCTTCAACCGCTCCGGCGATTTTTACGACGAGCACGTGCAAAAACAGGAGAGCACGCTCGGCATTATTACTTCGGGCGGCACGTTGGCGAATCTCACGGCGCTGTGGTGTGCGCGCAATCGCGCCCTTGGACCCCAGGAGGGTTTCGCCGGTGTCGAGAGTGAAGGTATGGCAGCGGCGCTGAAATTCTACGGTTACGACGGCGCAGTCATCATCGGCTCCAGTTCGATGCACTACTCATTCGACAAGGCAGCGGACGTGCTCGGTATCGGCAATCAAAATCTTATTAAGCTGCCTACCGATCGAGACAATCGTCTCGATGTGGCTGCACTCCGGGAGAAGGTTGAACAATGCCGGCGGCGAAGACAACTCATCATCGCGATTGTCGGCGTTGCAGGCACCACTGAGACTGGTTCGATCGATAGATTGTCCGAGATCGCGAAAGTCGCTCAGGAGGCGGGCGCACATTTTCACGTTGATGCGGCGTGGGCTGGACCACTGCTCTTTTCGCGCCGCCATAAGCACGAACTCGCAGGCATCGAGCAGGCCAACTCCGTTACCATAGACGGACACAAACAACTTTACGTACCGATGGGCCTCGGCATGTGCATCTTGCGAGATCCCCAGTTGGCAAAAGTAATCGAGAAGGTAGCGCGCTACATCGCGCGGCCTAATTCTGTCGACCTGGGCAAACGCGCCCTGGAAGGTTCTCGCTCTGCTAGTGTTCTGTTCCTGCATGCCGGGCTTCACATCATCGGCCACAGTGGCTATGAAATTTTGCTTGAAGAGGGCATACGGAAGACGAGGTATTTGGCCGAGTCGATTTCGAGTAGGCCCGAATTCGAATTACTGCAGGATCCCACGATCAATATTCTGGTCTATCGCTATCTGCCGGAGCGATACAGGCAATTCGCTGCTTCGCACGACTTGAGTGATTCGGACAACCGCGCCATCGACGATTTCAACGTGCTGCTTCAGAAAGCGCAGCGACAGGCCGGCTACAGCTTCGTATCGCGGACGGTAATCAGTTCCACCCGCTATAGAACCGGAAAGCCGGTGGTTGCCTTACGCGCAGTGATCGCCAATCCCCTCACCACCGAAGCAGATATTGATGAAGTGCTCCGCGATCAGCTGGGAATTGCTCGAAACCTTAACGCGTAAACAGATATGGCGTCGAACCACTTATCACGATTAGAGAAGCTGTCGCCGGCGAAGCGCGCACTGCTGGTCGAAGCGTTGCGTGTGAAGGCGATACGGCAAAGCGCCGTTGAAATAATTCCGCCACGCGAGCAAAAGAGTCCGGTCGTTCTATCTTTTGCGCAACAGCGGCTGTGGTTTATCGATCAACTGGAGCCGGGTAATCCAGCTTACAACTGTCCGGCGGCGGTGTCGCTGTCGGGCGCGTTGGATGTGGAAGCACTGCAAAAGTGTTTCAACTATCTGGTGGCGCGACACGAGGCACTGCGCACGACGTTCGTGGCCATCGACGGTCTGCCCCACCAGCTCATCGCCGCGCCGGCGCCG
>DASUPZ010000023.1:0-8316 GCA_036280855.1 Pyrinomonadaceae bacterium
GAAAAGATGCTCAATCACGTCGCTCGCAAGGGAGTCTAAATGCTCGTCGGCGCGGCAGCGTGCTTTAACTTCTTCGGGTAAAGGCGCGTCGAGAAGTTTTTCTGCGAGGAAGAGACCGAGCAGGAACATTCGTTCGTTGTCGGCGGTTTCGGCTCGTTTAAGCAGGTTTGTCCAGTCAAATGTGTGGCGAGCAATCAGCTCCGAGATGTCGCAGATCCAGCTCAAACGCTCCCACAGATGGCGCGAACCGTGTACGCACAACGAGAACAAAAGATCCTCGGCGGAGAGCGCTTTGACGTTGGTGCCGTTGATGTCGATCGTGATTAGGTCGCGCCAGAATTTGTCCGGGATCACGGACGATGCGAACAGATGCGGAGCGACTTCCCAGTGCAGCTCGACGATCAAACGTCGATTGTCACGCGAGAATTGCATGTTGTGTTGGGTGCGGAGCAGGAGTTCCTGCTGGTCGAGGGAGAGCGACCTGGAAGGCGCGTAGCCTTCGGTGAGCAGTAACTCTCGCGCTTTTAACACATCAGGCTTTTTTACGATCAGGTCGAGGTCGACGAAGCGCCGTAGTGCGAGGTTGTCGTACGCGAAGAGGGCGAGCGTTGGGCCTTTGTAAGAGATCGTTTCGATCTGTGATTTTGAAAAGAGATTTATCAAGCGGCAGAGTTCGGCGCTGAGGATCGTGTTGCGGGCGGCGTTTTCGAGAAAGTGTTGTTTGAGTTTTTTGAGGTGATGTTCGGGGACGAGATCCGAGGCGTGCTGGTCTAATTGCCTGTAAAGCAATGGGAGAACAGCATGACGCCGCGCGAGGAGAAACAGGTAGTCACAGTCGATCTCGGTTGCTGCGATCTGTGTTATCCGCGCGACAACTTCAGGCGTGGCCGTCGTGCGCGCACAGCAGAGCAATAAATCATTCTCAGCCGCGAAATTCATCGGTTAATTAGCCACGGATTTTCACAGATAAAAACGCGGATTAGTCATTGACTTTCAACACGGCGAGGAAGGCTTCCTGTGGGATCTCGACGCGGCCGACTTTCTTCATGCGCTTCTTGCCTTCCTTCTGTTTCTCCAGCAGCTTTCGCTTTCGCGTGATGTCGCCGCCGTAACACTTCGCGATCACGTTCTTGCCCAGTGCCTTCACCGTTTCCCGCGCGATCACTTTGTTGCCAATCGCCGCCTGAATCGGAACTTCAAACAGTTGTCGTGGAATCAACTGCTTCATCTTCTCCGCGAGCGCGCGTCCCTTCGGTTGCGCAGTGCTGCGATGCAGAATCAGCGACAACGCGTCCACCGGTTCACCAGCCACGAGCACGTCGAGTTTCACGAGATCGCTTTCCCAGTATCCCGCAAGGTTGTAGTCGAGCGACGCATAACCACGCGACACCGATTTCAGTCGATCGTAAAAGTCGAGCACGATCTCGTTGAGCGGCAACTCATACGTGAGCATCACGCGATTCGAAGTGATGTACTCAAAACCCTTCTGCAATCCACGCTTCTCTTCGAGCAACGGAAGAATGCCGCCGAGATGTTCGTCGGGCGTCAGGATCGTGGCGCGAATCACCGGCTCTTCGATCTTCGCAATACGGCCCGGGCCGGGCATCTTCGCCGGAGAATCGATGTCTTGAACTGCGCCGTCCGTAGTCGTCACGGTGTAACGCACACCGGGCGCAGTTGAGATTAGATCGAGATTAAACTCGCGTTCCAAACGTTCCTGCACGATCTCCATGTGCAGCAGTCCGAGAAAACCACATCGAAAACCAAACCCGAGGGCCGCTGAAGATTCAGGCTCGTAGAAGAACGACGCATCGTTGAGCCGCAGCTTGTCGAGCGCGTCGCGCAACTCTTCGTACTGCGCAGTGTCAACCGGGTACAAACCGGCAAACACCATGGGCTTGATCTCCTGATAACCGGGAAACGGCTCCTTTGTCGGCCGTGCAGCTTCGGTAACGGTGTCACCGATCTGCACGTCAGCGACGGCCTTGATCGACGCGGTCAGAAATCCGACTTCGCCGACTCCAAGCTCAGCGATCGGCGTCGGCGTCGGACGATTCACGCCGAGCGTTTCAACCTGGTAATCACGATTCGCGTTGAAGAACCTGATCTTCATGCCCGTACGAATCGATCCGTCGATCACACGAAACAGCACGATTACGCCGCGATAGGAGTCGTACCATGAATCGAAAATCAACGCTTTCAGAGGCGCGTTCGGATCGCCTTTCGGCGACGGCACGTCGCGCACGATCGCTTCGAGCACGTCGGCCACACCCTGACCGGTTTTGGCGCTGGTGAGGATCGCGTTGTGTGTTTCGAGGCCGATGAAGTGTTCGATCTGTTCGATGGCCTTTTCAGGTTCGGCGCCGGGCAGATCGATCTTATTGATCACCGGAATGAGTTCGAGATTGTTTTCGATCGCGAGGTAAGTGTTCGCAAGCGTCTGTGCTTCAACGCCCTGCGACGCGTCTACGATCAGCAGCGCGCCCTCGCAGGCAGAGAGTGAACGCGAAACTTCATACGAGAAGTCGACGTGGCCCGGCGTGTCGATCAGGTTCAGCACGTACTGCTGGCCGTCCTGGGCTTTGTAGTCGAGCCTGACTGCGTGGGCCTTGATCGTGATGCCGCGTTCACGTTCGAGGTCCATGTTGTCGAGCACCTGGTTTTCCATCTCGCGTTCAGACAAAGCTCCGGTCAACTCGAGCAGCCGGTCGGCGAGCGTCGACTTGCCGTGATCGATGTGAGCGATGATCGAAAAATTACGAATGCGAGATGGATCCATTTGTATTACTCGGGAAAATTATTATTGACGTATTCCCGTGCTTTCTCTTCAGTGTTTATCGATTTGATAAAGCTGGCGTTACGAAGCACCCAACCGACATGGTTGGTGATAAATTCTTCCCACTTGGCGCCCGGGGTGAAATCCTCGTTCAACAAACCCATCTTGACCGAGACTCGCTGAATGAGTTGTTGATCACCGGTCATAAGCGCGGCGTGGTAGAGTTTGTGTTTGTCGTCGTCTGACAGAGAGCTTGCAGAGCTCGACGACGATGAAGAGGAACTGGAGGAGTTGTCGTTGTCGTTGCTGTTAATCGTATCGTCATTAGAATTGGAAGAATTGGAGTTACGATTGCTGCTGGAGTTACGGTTGGTGCCGCTGCCACTGTAGCTGAATAATCCACCAGACGTAGAAAAGTAAAAAATCAGCGCCACGGCAATTCCGACTACGATCAATCCCAAACAGCCTGCACCGCCACAACCAAGAGCGATCTTCTGGTTTCGGGTCATTGTCTTCGCCTCTTTAATAGACTCTAGCCATAAAAAGCCAAATATAAACTTCGATATTTATTTAGTTTTCATCCACGCGACACAGCGTTCCAACTCGTCGTGCATCGTTTGCTCACCGGCGTGATGCATGTCGCCATGCCCCGGCAACACCCACTCGAATCGATAACTCAGAAGCTTCTCCATCGAACGAATTTGCTCAGGCCACGAGTACCACGCCACACTCCGAAACGCCGTGAGTGTTTGCCGGTTTGGCGACCACGCCAGGTGATCGCCTGTGAACAGAAACTTGTTCCGGTAAAGAAACACTACGTGACCGCGCGTGTGTCCGGGCGTCGGAATGACGAGCAACTCGTCGTCGAGTTGAACTGGCCCGGTGCCGCGGATCACGTGCTCGATACCCAGCCGTGCCGCGCCGTCGTCCGCGTGCATCACTCGCTCGCAATCGAATCGTTTGCGAAACAACTCATGATCCGCAACGTCGTCTTTGTGCGTGAGCAACATCCGCTTCACGCCGCCGAGCGCTTCGATGCGTTTGAGTAACTGGCTCGCGTACCGCGGCGAATCGATGAGAACGTTTCCACCTTCGTTCTCAGGCCGCACGATGAGATAGCTCCATGCGCCAAAACTCGATTCTGAAGTGAAGCCACAGAAGTAAACATTATCTTCAAGGTGAAGAGGAAACGCGTCGATGCCGATGTGCGCATCGTGACGTTGAGTGGTGCCAATGGATCCGGTCGGACACGACACGAGCGCCATCATTGCGCGTTTTGTTTCAGCATCAGTTTCAGGCTGGTGATGAACGCTGCACTGATCGCCATGATCGCGAAAGGTCTCGGGCGCCAATTGGCTACAGGTGTCGCAATCGATGCAGGTCGAATCTACAAAGAAATCCCCAGGCACATTTTCCGGTAAACGCTGTTGCAGGCTTGCCATAAAGAAATTGCATGATGGCGTAACGAAGGGAAAGGTTCAAGTGCCACGGATTTTCACAGATAAACGCGGATTTTATTTAATGTGCTGATTTGCGTTCATCCGCGTAGATCCGTGGCTATAGATCGAATTCGTTAATTAACCGGTGCAGGTAAGATCGACTGATCCCGAGACGCTTAGCGGCGGCGACCTTATTGTTTCCTTCCGCCTGCAACGCATTCACGATCATCTTGCGTTTCACCGCTTCGACCGCGCCTTCCAACGTGTTTTCATCGCCCGGCGTCGTGCCCGGCAACGCGCGCAGCATTTTCTCCGGCACAAACTCGAGCCCGAGTGTAGAGCTGCTGCTCAAAACCACCAGCCGTTCGATCAGGTTCTCCAGCTCGCGCACGTTCCCTGGCCAGTCGTAATCCACCAGCACTTCAACCAATTCAGGATCAAGCTCCGGCATCGGATGTCCGTACTTTTGCGCCGACTTCGCAGCGAAATGCGCTGCCAGGATGGGAATGTCTTCCGGACGCTCGCGCAGCGCCGGCAAGTGCAGCGGCACAACATTCAAACGGAAGTACAAGTCTTGCCGGAATCGTCCTGCTGCGACTTCTTTCTCCAGATCGCGATTGCTCGCCGCGATCAAACGGATGTCAACCGTAAGCGTCTTCGTTCCACCGACTCGTTCAAACTCACGCTCCTGAAGCACGCGAAGCAGTTTCACCTGAACGGCGGCACTGAGATCGCCAATCTCATCGAGAAACAGCGTTCCGCCATTCGCCAGTTCAAAACGACCCTTGTGACTTTGCGTCGCCGACGTAAACGCACCCTTCTCGTGTCCAAACAGCTCCGACTCGATCAGCGCCTCGGGCAACGCCGCACAACTCACTGCCACAAACGGTCCACTCACGCGCGGGCTCTCCTGGTGAATCGCACGCGCAAGCATCTCTTTGCCCGTGCCATTCTCTCCGCTCAACAACACCGTCGCACTCGTCGCCGCCACCGACTTCGCCTGCTTCAACACGCGCTCGAGCGCCTGGCTGGTTCCCATCAAGTGAGTAAATCCCGGCGGGCGCGACAACTCTTCTCGCAACCGGCGGTTCTCAATTTCCAGCTGCCGCATTCGCGCGGCCTGATTCACGATGTGCAACAACTCCGCCGGATCGAGGGGCTTCTCAAAGAACCCGTAAGCCCCACGTTTCACTGCTTCCAATGCCGCGCGCTTCGAATCACTGCCCGTGATCACAACCACTTGCAACGGCGGATCCTGAGCACGCGCGACGTCGATCAGTGCAAGGCCTTCGGCGATATCGTCGACATGCGGCGGCAGATGCAGATCGCTCACGACGACTTCGATCTCTTCGTCGTTGATCAGCGCGCATGCCTCGTCGCGTGATGATGCCTGCAACACCTGGTAGTCCGAAGTGAGAGCCCAGTAAAGCCCACTGCGCACTGCGTCGTCGTCATCGACAACCAGTACCGTGCCTTTAGGCTGTGGTTGATTGCTCATCTCCAATTCACAGATACACGCTGAGTAGCACAAGTGCAGCTACGACGGATACCGGGCGAGTACTCCTGGAGAACGGGCGTAACGGGTATGGATCGAGAAGGTTCTTGCCGCCCCCTTCTTTAGCTACGCCTGTCGTGTGTGATTGATGGTAGCACGACGCGAAATGTCGTTCCAGCGCCTTCGACTGAATCGACGTGAATCGTCGCCGCACTGGCTCTGAGGACTTCGCGGCAAGTGTAGAGCCCGAGACCGATTCCGGTTTTCTTCGTGGTAGAGAACGGGCGGAACAGCCTGGTCTCAATGAAAGTGCGACTCATACCGCGCCCGGTATCGCTGACTAAAAACGTCGGCGCGCCGGTGTCGGTTTGCCCGGCTTCGATGGTGAGTGTGCCGCCGTTGTCCATTGCTTCGAGAGCGTTGAGCACGAGGTTTTCGAGCACCTCTTCGATCTGGTTTTCGTCGACGAGTGCAAAAAGGCTCTGCGGCAGTCGCGTCACGATGGTGTGCTTGCGTCCCTGCGGTTCGGCCTTCGTCGCGATCACACGTTGAATTACCGGCACGAGGTCGACTTTCTTCGGACGCTTGTGTTCGCCGCTGAGGCTTGTTACCGGGCGGGCGAGCCGCGCCACGAGTGCTTTGAGTTTGTCCGTCGCGCTCGTGAGACCGCGCAAAGCGTCAGCGCGAAACTGCGGGTTGTCGAAGTGGCGCTCCATGTTGCCGACGGTCAGTGAGAGTCCTTCGATCGCGTTCTTCAGATCGTGTGTCAGCATGGCTGAGAGCCTGACGAACGATTCAAACTGCCGCGACTCTTCTTCACGTGCGATCTGAGCGCGCAGGCGTTCAGTCATCACGTTGATGTTATCGGCAAGGCCACGCGCGTCGTCACTGGATTGCAGGATGATGCGGCGATCGAGTTCGCCTTTTGCGATCGCCGACACGTCTTCCGTGACGCGCGCGATGCCGCGCGATCGGTTTTGCACGTGACGTTCGAGCAGGAATGCAGCGGCGAGCGCAGTCAGGGCGGCGAGCCCGAGACTGGCAATGCCCCACTGGTGGGCCGAGGAGATCAGCTCCGAGCGATTGCGAGCAACAGCAACCGCGACGTTCAGCGCCGGTAGTGGCGAGTAGGATGCGAGATAGCTCGATCCGGACCGCGACTCAAACTGGTCCATGCCGCTTTGGTTGGCCGTCATTGCCCCCGCGATCGAGTTGAATCCGGGCAGGACTTCGGCGACTGCCTTGAGCTTGAGCGATCGATCGTAGTGATAGACGACTTTCCCGGACTGGTCCAAAACCACAACTATCGAACTCGGATCGTTTCCACTGCCCGCGTGTGATTCGATCGAACGAGCTGCGGATGCGAAGACCGAGTCGAGATCGAGAACACCGACGACGGCGCCGGCGAATGTGCCTCTTTCATCATGCACGGGTGCGGTGATTTCTCGCGTGGAAGGCGAGCTGCCCGGCTTTTCGAGACGCGTGTTGCCCTGCATGCCCCAAACTCCTTCGTGAGGCTGCGGGATGTTTGGAGGCCTGGCGGCCGCGTTCCACGATTTCCATTCTGTGGTTGCGTTGCGAAACCACAGTGGCTGCCGGTCGCGATCAAACAATGCGAGGCTCTGGAAGTGTCGATCGAGATCGACGTTCAAGCGATGTGCTTCATCTTCGGTTTTAGTCGTGGCGACGCGCTGTACTTCACGCGTGATCGCGAGTTGTAGAACTGCCTTTCCATTTTCGTGGAGAACTTCGTCGACACCGGCGTTGAAGGCGTGGAGACCATCCTGGGCAACGCTCCCGAGCGTGGCGTCGACTCTTCGAATGCCGTTCCAATAATTAAGGGCAGCGAAGAATAGCAGCGGTATCGCGCAGACGATGAAGTAGGTGAGAAAAGGTCTTTGTCGGGTCATCTTCAAATAGGTCCTATAGGTCCTATAAGTCTTATAGGACCTATTTCCGCCTAAACTCTTCTTCGTCCAAACTCTTTCAGCAGCGGAGCAAGCGTTTCGATGATCTGCTCGTGAGATGTCCCGTTGCTGGCGACTAGCCCGTTGCGGTTTTGCACGTCAGGAACGTTGTAGTTTAGAGGATCGCCGAAAAGGTCGCTCATGCGCCCGCCCGCTTCGGTCAGGATCACTTCCGGCGCGCACGTGTCCCACTGCTTCGTCCGTGGCGACAGGTGAATGTACACGTCACACTGCTTCTCGATAATCAACCCGACCTTGATCCCAACCGACCCGCGCTGCACCTCTTCACGAAAACCAAACTGCTCCACCACTCTATTCATCCGCGGGCTGCGGTGCGAGCGACTCGCCGCCAAACGCATCATCGGAAGCGATGTTACATCTGAAGTCCGGGCTTTTTCAGGTTCAAACTGCGGGCGTTCGATCCACGTGCCTGCACCACTGATCGCACGATAAAGAACGCCGGTCAGCGGCAGGTAAACTACTCCGAGCACACATTGGCCTTCCTCAGCCAATCCGATCTGAACCGCGAAGTCACCGTTGCCGTCGATGAAACCGTTCGTGCCGTCGAGCGGATCGACCATCCACACGCGCGATTTGCCGAGTCGTCGCGACGTGTCGACTGACTCTTCAGCGAGAATT
>DASUPZ010000024.1:0-5468 GCA_036280855.1 Pyrinomonadaceae bacterium
CGGCGCCGGCGCGGCGATGAGCTGGTGGGGCAGACCGTCGATGGCCACGAACGTCGTGCGCAGTGCCTCGTGTCGCGCCACCAGATAGTTGAAACACTTTTGCAGTGCTTCCACATCCAACGCGCCCGACAGCGACACCGCAGCTGGACAGTTGTAAGCTGGATTACCCGGCTCCAGTTGATCGATAAACCACAGCCGCTGTTGCGCAAAAGAGACGGGCAAAGCCCCGGTCCGCGAAACCGGCAGCAAAGGCGGCGATTTCACCGCCAGCTTGTCCCTGATTGCGTCCTCAATACATTGGCCCATGCCGGCCACTGTAGGGTTCTCGAAGAGACTATGTAGCGGCACTTTTACCTTGAAGTAATCCAGCACACGCGAAATGATCTGCGTCGCCAATAACGAGTGGCCGCCAAGCTCGAAGAAATTGTCGTGAATACCAACCTGCTCGACGTTGAGCACATTGGCCCAGATGCCGGCCACGACGTCTTCGATCGGCGTGCGTGGAGCGAAGAACTCAGTGTCAATTCCATTGTGAGTAGCTTCGGGGAGTGCCTTACGGTCTATCTTTCCGTTAGGCGTCAAAGGGATCTCTTCGAGCGGCACGAATACCGACGGCAGCATGTAATGAGGCAGTCGCTGCTTCAAAAACTGGCGCAGGTCGCTGTTCTTAACTGTTTGACCCTGCGTTACGACGTAAGCGACCAGACGATTCTCGTCATGTCCATTTCGTTGGGCCATGACCACCGCATCCGAAACCTTCGAATGCTGCCGGAGACATACCTCAATCTCTCCTAACTCGACGCGAAAGCCCCTGATCTTCACTTGATGATCGGTGCGACCGAGAAACTCGATATTTCTGTCAGGCAGATACCGCGCCAGGTCACCCGTCTTGTAGAGGCGCATGCCGGGGTCATCAGTGAAAGGAGAAGGGATAAAGTTTTCAGCCGTTTGCGCCGGATCGTTCACGTAACCGCGTGCAAGTCCCACACCGCCGATGTGTATCTCTCCGGCAACGCCCACCGGGACGACTTGTAGCTCCGAGTCGAGCAAATAAACGTTCGTGTTTGCGATCGGACGGCCGATCGGCGGAGCTGTCGCCACGTTATCGCGTGCCCGCAGACGGCAGGAAGTTGCGACGACCGTGGATTCGGTTGGACCATAGTGGTTGACCAACTCGAACGGGATCGATTCCGAAGGATAGCGGCGAAGAGCATCGCCACCGGTGAGCATGACACGCAAGCTTGCGTGCGTGGGCCAATCAAGTGCCAACATACCTTCTGCCAGCGGCGTTGGCACAAAGCTGATGCTGATCTGGTGCGCCACGAGCCAGTCACGCAACAGCACGGGTGAGTTGCGTGTTTCGTCGTCTGGAAGATGGATACTCGCACCGCTGATCAGATACGGCCAAAGCTCCCAGACGGAAGCGTCGAACGAGATACCAGCCAACAACGTGGCGCGGTCTGTGTGAGTGACACTGTATTCACGTTGATGCCAGAAGATGAGATTCGCCAGGCTCTCGTGACTGATCTGAACTCCCTTGGCGGTTCCAGTGGAACCCGAGGTGTAGATAACGTAAGCGGAATTCTTTCCGGCTATCTGTGTCTCGGGATTCTCTTCGCTTTCCCGCACGATTGAGTCCCACTCAGTATCCAACTCAATCACATGCACATCGCGCTCGGGCATCCCCGCACGGAACTTTTCTTCTGTCAGCAGTACAGTGACACCCGCGTTGTCCAACATGTGCGCGAGACGTTCTCGTGGGTAATCAGGATCGAGCGGCAGGTAAGCTCCGCCCGCTTTCAGAATGCCCAACAGGCTCACGACGAAGTTGATGGAGCGGTCCATCAAAACTCCGACAACACTCTCCGGTCTCACCTCCAAACTGCGTAACCGATGCGCTATCCGATTGGCGCGCGCATTCAACTCTCTGTAGGTTACGTGCTCGCCTTCGCAGGTAACGGCTGTGACTTCGGGTCTCAGCTCCGCTTGAAACTCAAACAAGCGATGCACGAACGACTCTTCAGCATTATCGACTCGCGTCTTATTCCAGTCTGAGATGAGCTGCTGCTGTTCTCCTTCAGTCAACAACGGCAAGCTCTTTAACGCCTGCTGTGGGTTGGCAACGATTCCGCGCAACAAAGTCTTGAAGTGCTCGGCGATTCGAGCGATGGTCGGCGCGTCGAACAAGTCGCTGTTGTATTCAAACGACGCAAAGAGTTCACGATCGGCTTCCGCCATCAACAGTGTCAGATCAAACTGCGTCATGCGCTCCCTGAGCGCAAACGACTCGAGTTCGAGATCACCCAATCGCAATCTTCTGCCACTCTCGCCGATTGCAAACGGCGACAGACCTTCCTCGTTGAGCAAATGCGCTTTTTGCATCGCGAACATCGTCTGGAAGATCGGCGAGAACCCCGGATCGCGAACGGGCTGTAGCCTCTCGACAAGCAAAGCAAACGGATAGTCCTGATGCGCGAACGCGTCGAGCACAGTTTCCCGCACGCGGCGGATGAGTGTCGCAAACGAAGGATTGCCCGAAAGGTCTGTTCGGATGACGACGGGATTGACGAAGTAACCAACAACATCGGCAAGATCCGCAGAATTCCTGCCCACGGTTGGCGAGCCAACCAAACTATCTTCCTGATGCGTGTAGCGGAAGAGTAACGTCTGAAACGCTGCTAACAGAGTAACGTAGAGAGTTACACCTTGTGCCTGACTCAGAGATTTGAGAGCTGCTGTAATCTCAGCGTCCAGTTTGAAAGGCTGAGATGCGCCATGAAAAGTCTGCACCGGCGGTCGGGGATGGTCCGTAAGCAGGTTGAGCGTCGGCAACTCGCCGCTCAAGTGTCTTTGCCAGTACTGCCAATGCGCCTCCCCGTTGATCTTCAAAGCCGCATTCTGCCGGCGAACATAGTCGATGTAACTGAGCTTCAGCGGAACTAAAGAAGACGGCGCACCAATTTTCGCGGAGGAATACAACACGCCGAGTTCATTCAGCAGCACCGACAACGACCAAAAATCGGTGATGATGTGATGTATGACGAGGAGCAATATATGACACTGTTCAGATCGTTTGAATAAGCTGACGCGCAGCAGCGGCCCGTGCTCAAGGTCGAAAGGTCGATTGATCTCTGCGGCGAGGCGGCCATCCAGATACTCTTCGCTCCAATCAAGAGCCTCGTGATAACTCAAATCGAAGTCTACGCTCTCCGAGATAATCTGAAATGGCTCACCTTGACGTGAAACGAACGTGGTTCGAAGTGAAGCATGTCGATTTACCAGCTCCTGAAACGCTCGACGCAAAGCAGCGACGTCCAATTCTGAATCGATCTTGACTGCTGCCGTGATGTGACCTTGCGGTCCCGGGTTCATCTGGTTCAAAAACCACATCGCCTTCTGACCATAGGAAAGCTCGTACTCACCAACTTCCGTTGTAGAAGTTTGCGACGCCACGTTCGCACTCGGTGAGAGAGCGTTCAACTGCATCAGGATTTCATCGATGAGTTGATTAATGCTCGCGTCTTGCAACAGCAACACCATTGGCAGACCGATGCCCAGCACTGTTTCGATGTTGTGAACGTGTTCGATTACCGCGATTGAGTCGAGACCATAACGGACGAGGGGCTTGTCAAGATCGAGCTCGCTGGGCTTTATCCCGAGCTTCCCTGCAATCTGTGACGCCAACCACGCGCGTATGCCTTCGACAGTACGCTCGGGGGCCAGATCATTCGCGACCGGCATCTCCTCTTCGATCGGCGACTCCGCACGGGATTCGCTCAACACATCAAGCGTTCCCTCGAGAAACTTCGCCCGGCACAAGTGCCGTTGAATCTTCCCGCTCGAAGTCTTTGGAATGCGGCCGGATTTAACGACGACGATGGCGTACGGTTGAAGATCGTGATTCTCAAACACAGCCTGGCGAATCTTGTCGATGACGTCGTCCAGATTAGGGTGCTCGCGATACTC
Source organism: Pyrinomonadaceae bacterium (assembly GCA_036280855.1). Classification (GTDB taxonomy): domain Bacteria; phylum Acidobacteriota; class Blastocatellia; order Pyrinomonadales; family Pyrinomonadaceae; genus PSRF01. The sequence continues at coordinate 3,967 of DASUPZ010000024.1, forward strand.
GACTTCATTAACTATGACGAGACGCTCCTCGCCGTTAACGTCGACTGAAAAAGCGGCGCCACAACCCGGCCGCAATGCCGGATGGCTGCGTTCTACAGTGAGTTCGATGTCCTGCGGATAATGGTTGCGGCCTCTGATGATGATCAGATCCTTCAATCGGCCGGTGACGAATAGTTCATTGTTTGCGTAGCAACCGAGATCGCCCGTGCGCAGGAACGGTCCTTCGCCTGTCTCAGCAATGTACGCATTAAACGTTTGTTCCGTCTGCTCAGGCTGTTGCCAGTAACCTTGAGCAACGCTCGGTCCCGACAGCCATATCTCTCCGACTTCTCGCGGGCCGCATTGCTTCAATGATTCCGGTTCGACGATCGCGATCTTCTGATCTCCGACAACCTGGCCACAGCCGACCAGCGTTCGCGAACCCTTTTCAGCTGTTGTGACAGGTATAAGACGGTTATGCTCCAGTGCTTCTGCTTGAACTGTGTAAGTAACAGGTAAGGCATGTTTCGTCCCGCCCGAAACGATCAGCGTTGCTTCCGCCAATCCGTAGCACGGGTAGAACGCTTCCCTTCTGAACCCCGCCACCTCGAAAGCTTTCGCGAATCGCTCCAGGCTTTCCAGGCGAACGGGCTCCGCACCGTTGAAGGCAACTGTCCAGCTGCTGAGATCGAGACTTGCGCGTTGCTCCGGAGTAGTTTTCCTGACACAAAGATCGTAAGCGAAGTTTGGGCCACCACTCGTTGCGGCCTTGAAACGTGAGATTGCATGCAGCCAGCGGAAGGGACGTTGCAGGAATGCGACCGGCGACATCAGTATGCAGCGCGCACCTATATACAGCGGTTGCAGTACGTTTCCGATCAGCCCCATGTCGTGGTAGAGAGGCAGCCAGCCCGCGAAGGTTGACTCATGTGTGTGTCCGCACGCGCGCTGAATGGTTTGCTCGTTGTGCAGCAGATTGCCGTGGCTCACCATTACGCCTTTAGGCGTAGACGTTGAGCCGGAGGTGTATTGCAGGAAGGCCAGCGTGTCGCTGTCAATTTCAGGAAGGCGCCAGGCATCGGCAAATTCATTTTCTATCTCGTCAGTAACAATCCAGCGGATAGAACTGAAAAATCGATCTTGCTCAATCAATTCCTTAAACCTGGAGAAAATGGCGGAAGTGGTAAGCGCGACCGAAGGCCGTGCATTACCGGCAATGGCTCGAAAGCGAGGCAAAGTTAGATCGAGGCGGGCCGGATCTGGCGGGTACACCGGGACGGCAATCAGGCCGCTGTACAAACAACCGAAAAACGCGGAGATGAATTTGAGACCGGAAGGATAAAGTAGCAGGGCTCGGTCCCCGGGCTGGGCCATTGACTGAAGCAGACCGCCAATGGCACGTGCATCTCGATCCATCTCCGCGTAAGTGAAGCTAATCTCTTCGTCCTCTCCGTTAGCAAGAAAGGTATAACCCACCCGGTTCGGCTGATGGGTTGCCCTCCAGCGCAGGAGATCAACCAGTG
>DASUPZ010000025.1:0-19835 GCA_036280855.1 Pyrinomonadaceae bacterium
GGGCGCGTGTGAAAATTCTCGAAATAGCACGCCAGGGCGAAACGCCGGAATTGCGCATCGAGGCGATTCGGCGCCTCGGCGATCGTGGACGCGTTGCCATCGACGATCTGCTACAGCTCTACTCGAGCGAAACAAATGTGCAAATCAAACAAGGCTTGCTGCGCGCTTTCGCCGACAACACCGACCCGCGCGCGCGCGGCAAACTTTTCGAAATCGCGCGCGGAAACGACCCGATCGAACTTCGCGGTTATGCGATTCGCGTGTTGGGCAACAAAGACGATCAGGAAACGGTCGATCAGCTCGTTGCGATGTATGACGCCGAGCAAAACGTGCAAGTCAGAAGTGCGTTAATGCGGGCCTTTGGCGATTCGAAACAGAAGAGTGCGGTGCGCAAGTTGATGACGATCGCTCGTAACGATCAGTCAGTGGAACTTCGAAAAACAGCGGTCAGGTATCTCGGCGAAAGCAAGGATCCTGAAGCGCTGAAATTTCTCGAAGAGCTTTTGAAATAAGCCAATCTCCAGGCGTTCGCGGCGTGGCGGTGAGCACTCCATTAACTCATCACGTAGCTGACTGTCGCGTCGCGAAGCTTGGGGCGAGGCCGCAAAGCGCAAAAATCCCGAAACCATTCGCGCTTTTTGAGCACTAACAATAGGTCTTATAGGACATATAGGACCTATTAGCGATAAGACTAGTCAGAACTGGGACCTATATCGGTCTTCGCGTCTTTTTCCATCACGGAGGAATCATGCTTCGCTCATTCATTCTCTTGCTCGCGATCGTCGGCATCGCCTGTGCTCCAGCAGCCGCCGGCAGCGACGATCTCCAAACGCAAAATCCTACGACTACCGTCCAGAGCTTCACAGCAGTCGAAGGCGCGGACCTGATGGCGCGTCTTGAAGCCGCAAAAGCGAAGGCCAGTTCGCGCCAATCGCCTTACTGGTCAGCTTACGCTTTCGACGTGCGTTCGGGAGTCGCGATCGATCCCGCGATTCGCGAGTTTAACGGCTCGATGAACCAGATGGGCGACACGACCGTTTTTATCGGCACAACCGCAAGCGGCATGACTGTCGAAACTCGCAACCTCGCGATCTTCCTGCTGCGCGATCCCTCAAGCAACCAGATCACGCGCATGGAGGTTTACAACCTCGAACGCAAACGCGAGTACAGCGGTTATCCCGTCTACTGGCTGGGCCGCGCCAATAACGAGGAAAGTCTTAACTACCTGCGCGCCATCGCCGCCGCCACTCCTCTCGACATGCTGAGCGAACGCTCCGTCCTCGCTATCGCTCTGCACGACGACGTGAGAGTCGCCGACATGCTGAAAAACTTCATCACGAGTTCGCCGAACCAGCGCATCCGTTCATCGTCTGTTTACTGGTTGGGCCAGGTCGGCGGCCAGACAAATTTCCTCGCATCTCTCGTGCGGAACGAGTCGGAAGAAAAGAAGATTCGACGCTCGGCGGCGCACGCAATCGGACAGAGCCGCGATCCCGGATCGATCCCCGTCCTTCAAAATCTTTACGAAACTCTGAAGGATACCGAACTCCGCCGCAGCGTGATCTCAGCCGCCGGAAACGCCGTCGACGAGCAACCGGCGTATACGTTTCTGCTCGCCGTGGCGAAGAACGATGCCGACTGGGAAGCGCGTCGCACAGCCGTGCGCCCGATCGGTCGCTTCAAACGCGACGATGTAGCGGAAGAGTTGATGAAGATCTTTACCAACGATTCGCATCTCGAAGTGAAGCGTGCCGCGCTGCGAGCACTTGCGGAAACGAAGACCCCACGCGCACTCGCGCGTCTCAGCGAAATCGCGCGCGCTTATACGAATGCCGAATTGCGAAAGTCAGCTATTCGCACGATGGGCGAGCGGGGTGAAGCCGCAGTGGATGAACTGGTGAAGCTGTACGATTCGGAACAGGTGCCGGACGTGAAACGCACGGTGTTGCAGTCGCTTTCCGAAATCAAGAGCACGCGTGTCGAGGACAAGTTGTTTGAAGTGGCGAAAAGTAACGATCACACGGACGTGCGGCGTCAGGCGATCCGGCTAATCGGCGAGCGCGTCAGCAAACGCAGTTTTGAATTTCTGAGTGCGACTGCGCAGAGCACTGATGTAAATGCGGAAGTGCAGATGCAGGCGGTGAGGGCGATTAGCGAGCGACGTTCTGAGGAATCAGTGCCGTTATTGATCAAGATCGCACGCACGCATCCGAATCACGCAGTGCGCAAGCAGGCGATTCGATCGCTGGGAGAGACCGGCGATCCGCGTGCGATTGAATTTTTCCGCGAGGTGCTTAGCAAATAGAAGAATAGGTCCTATAAGTCTGATAGGACTTATAGGACCTATTTTGAACTTACTTAACGATCTCGAAACCTACCCACTGCACCAGCGCCACCGGTTTTTTCGCAGACTTGTCAGTCACTACAATTTGCAGGTAGTAACTTCCCGGCTCGAGGTCAGCGCCGAGCTGAACTACGCCGGGCGCAAATACATGTCCCGGGATCTTCTGATTCGCCGTGTCGATCGGCATCTCCGGCCCTGAAAAAACGTTCTTGCCGTCGCGAAATAGCTTTGCCTGCGACACGAGATTTTGTCCTTGCGACGCGTTGTAAAGCATGTAGGCAAAATAGAGACGAGAATGCCGCTCGAAGCGTCTCATGCCTGGGTTTGCCATAGTCCCTACGCCCTGTGGACCGGAAGTGTCCTCGGTGCCTAAAACGATTCCTGACACCGCCAACCTGTTCTTACTCAGATCCGGCACGCCTACAAACTGCCCCGTCGAACCGATGCGCGACGACTTTCTGTCGCGCGCGGCCACGCGCACCTGGTAAGCGCCCGGCTTTTTCACGGGCATGTCGATGGTCAACGCGATTCCATGTTGCCGCGCCTCATCGTATTCGCTTTGCGAGAACGTCAGGGTCGCGCCGCGAGAGAGTTGCTCGACGATGGCGCCATTGTCGCCGAAGATCACGCTGTGAAGTTCGATCGAGCTTTCGTGTTTGCCGTTTACGATCGTGTGTGTCAGATCTTTAGCGTCGATGTAGACGAACGACCGGATCACCATGTTGGCGCCGTTGTCCTTGGCGAAAAACGACGTCACGTCGAGCTGTATATCCTGCGCGGCGAATGGAGACGCGAGCGCGAGATTGGTTAAATCGCGCGGCGTCGGACGGTTGCGTATCGCTTCTTCTTCGCTGACGCCCACAAAACCAAAACGCGTTCTCAGCTTCATACCGGAACGCTTCACCTTGGCTTTGATGTGATGGAATTCCTTGTTGAAAGTCTCGTCAGTCGGGCGATAGCCGATCAGGTAATAACCACTCTGGTCTTCCAGAATGCGATCGAGTTGAAAACCGTTCGAGTTGCGCACCTGAAAACCGCCGGTCTGTCTCGCGATTATCTCGCCGCCCGCGCGCCTGTTAAAAAGCAAAGCCGAGCGGTTCGCCATAACTGTGTGCACAAACATTCCCAGCTCGTGACCTGGAACTCTTACTGAGTCAGCCGCCGTGAGACCGGTGTACTGCAAGCCCTGCGTGTCGACGGAGTAAATCACAACCGAATTGCGAATCGCTTTTTCAGCGATCTTCTGCAACATGGCCGTGTAGTTCAGGCGGTATGGGTTGCGCATTCCAAAATCGTTAAGGTACTCCGGATCCTGATTCTCGCCTGGCATGCTATCTGACAGGACGACCATCGACTTGCGACCCGGGAGTTGGCCCATGGCGTCGATGATGAATCGCAGCGCCATCGTGGTTTGGGTAAATGTGTAGGCGCTACAATTACCGACAAAACCGCCGGCGCCCACGACTTCAGTGCCATCGACGCTGACGCCGCTGAGGCCGGTGCCGACGCGGGCGCCGCCGATGCTGGGAAGAACACTAAACCCTACACGGCTACACATGTTCCATTTCAACTGGTCCACCGCACGGTTCAAAACTCGTTTGTCGTTTGTGAACTGCTGTAACGCACCCATTTCACCACCCGTCCGGATGATCGCAACGAGATCGTGCGGTTGCATTTTTTCAGCGATGAACTTGCGCAACTGGTTTCGAGCCAGTCCCATGCTCTCGGCCGACATCCCAAGATCGTCGACGACAATCGCCATCGTGCGACGCGGTTCGTCGGCTTTCAAAGGCGAAGCCGGAGGAACATCAATTCCCTTTTCTTTCGCGTCTTTCGCGCGAGCTGGAGCGGGCTGATTAGTGGCGCTGGGCACGTTCGAGACAAAAGCAAAGCTCGTAATTGCCTGCTTGCGTCCGTCTTCGTAGATCTCGAAATCGTCTGCGGTCAGATTTGTTACGGGTTTGCCGTCTTTCGTGACCACCGCGTCAATCTGTACGAGGTTCGTTGTGATCCGGACGACATCGTCCTGATCGTCGCGTGTTTGCTGGGTTTGTGGTGGAGTTGCGGGTTGAGTTTGTGCCAACACCGGCACCAGGAGAGAGAGAGATAACAGGAGTGAGAGGAATACTTTAGTCGACATCGGGGATTCTCCTTCAACGAGGACCGCGCCAGGGAGAGCTGGGGAGTGTCCGACTTAATGCTACTGGCCCACAGTGTACGCCCGGAACCCCCAAGATACAAAGCTTTAACTGTGAAACTTCGAAGGCACGTTCTGGCGGCCCCATTTCAGGACCCGGCTCATCCACACCAGCTCGTCCAGAAACGCTGAAACTCGGTTATCAAAGGCGTTGTCCAGTAGCTTTCCCTGCTCGTCAAAAACCTTCTCCACCTTCGGAAAATTCAGATCTGTAAACGTAACTGCCAACCCCAGCTCGCGCACCATCGGCACCATCGATTCGATCACGCGCGTGCCGCCCCATGGACCAGCCGACACGCCAACGAAGGCGACGGCTTTGTGTACATACTCGCGCAGCAGCAGATCGAGCACTGCCTTCAACGAACCTGGGTAGCCGTGGTTGTACTCGGGCGTCACGATCACGAGCCCGTCCGCGTTGATAATTGCATCGCGCCATTCGGGAAATCGATCCTTGATCTCCTGGCCGTAGTCGTCTTGAGGCAAATCAAAATCCGCCACATCAAACAGGCGCGTTCGGATCTCCGGGCGCTTCTCCATCTCGCTCACGACCCACCTGGCGGCAGAAACGCTCTTTCGCTGCTTTCGATTCGTGCCCAGTAGCACCGGTATATTTAGTTGGTCCATGTTGTCATTTCATCGTGATGATGGCAGCGAATGTTTCGATGCCGTTCCAAAGATTCTGTAACCTGACGTTTTCGTTCTCGGCGTGCTGGTTGTTGTCGTAGTTTGCCATCGGCACGGAGATCGTGACTGTCTTCAATCGCTCAGTGATGATCGACAGCGGCAAACTGCCGCCGGAAGTCGGCAGCAACACCACTTTGTCAGGCGACGTGGATTGCACCGCTTCGATAACCGATTTCGAAATGGGTAAATCCATCTTCGTACGCTCCGCGTTGTAGCCGCCCTCGCGCACGTTCACGCGCGCAAGCAACGGATGCTGAGCGCGCTCCGCATCGGTCGGCTCACGATCCGTGACGTAATAACCCTGCTTGCGTATGTGTTCGATCAGCCGCTGTGTTTGCCGGTTGTGATCGTTTCCTTTAACGAGCCGGAGATCCAGCACGGCCGTGGCCGTGGTTGGAATCACGTTGCGAGCGAGGTCGCCCACGTCGCCGCTCGCAAATCCGTTGATGTTGAGGGACGGAAGATTGATCAGTTCGAGCAGCGATTTTCCACCGCCTTCCGTGCTTTTCAGTCCCAGCTGTTTTTTTATTTCTTCGTCGTATTGCGGAGCTTCCGCGATCGCACGGCGCTCGAGCTCACCGAGGGGCTCGACGTCGGAATACCAGCCTTCGATCGTCACTCGTCCCTCGTTGTCTTTCATCGATGCAAGCAAACGCGCGAGGAGGTTCGCAGGATTGGGCGACCAGTTTCCGTAGTGACCACTGTGCAACGGCCGCTTGGCCCCGTAAACCGTGACGTCGACGTTTGTGTCGCCACGCACGCCAAAGACGACCTGCTTTCTGCCGGACTGGTGTACTGGTCCATCGCAGATGATCCAGGCATCGGCTTCGAGCAGTTGTTTGTGACGGTCTATGATCTCCGCGAGATTGGGCGAGCCGGCTTCTTCTTCGCCTTCGAAGAAAAACTTGATGTTCGAGGTGGGCGTCATGCCTTTATCTTTGAGTGCACTGACGGCCGTGAGGATCGTCATCACTCCTGCTTTGTCGTCAGACGCTGAACGTGCATAGATGCGCCACTCGGGATCGATCGGCGCTCCTTCGGTTGGTCCGGGTATGATCTGCCCACCGGCGTGAAGCGCCGCAGAGCGATATACCGGCTGCCACGGCGACGTGCCGGTCCACTGTTTCGGATCGGTCGGCTGGCCATCGTAATGCGCGTAAAGCAGGATCGTGCGTTGTGCGCCGGGCACTTTCCACTCGCCGTAAACTGCCGGAGGAACGCTGCGACTCGCGCCTTCGAGCAGCCGCGGGTTGAGCCCACGTTGCGTCATCATCTCGACGATGAGCGCGGCGTTTTTGCGAATGTTTTCCGTGTCAGAAGCGACGTTTGGAATTGAAAGAAGAGTGGTGAACTCTTTCAGGATCCGGTGCTCATTGGCACGACGAAAATCCCGAACTTTCTCCTGGGTGGTCTGGGCCACGATCGGGATCGGGAGCAGCATTATCAGAAGGAGTTTGCGAAGCACGGGGCCGATTATCAACCACGGATAAACGCAAAGCAACACGGATCCGATCCGTAATCCAATCCGCGTTCATCCGTGTTACGGTTTTACTACGCCTCCATTATCCAACGCGGTATAAACATCCGTCGAAAACAGTCCAAGCCACGGATCCGAACCCGGCGTTAGAAACAGGCTCGCGTAAACCTTCTCGTTCAACTTCTCAAGATTTCCACTGGTAGGATCTCTCATCAACCACGTATACAACTTCGAATGCAGCAAATATTCGTTGCGCACCGTATCCAGCGCGATCAACTCCTGAAACTTTCGCAGCAATCGCCCCAACTCCTCATCAGACAGCGCCGGGTTCTGACGTTTGATCAGCGCGACACTTCGATCGTCGAGCACCGCGAGGGACGAATGAAGCTGCGCGATCTTCTTCCACGCTTCTTCATCAGTGATCTGGCCCAGCGAGTCGGTAGCGAAGGTCATCGCGCGCAGAAAATTTATCTCGACGGCTGCTTTGGTTACAGCCAGCGGCGCCACACTCAGCGCGTCAGGCTGCCCGTCCATGCCCTCGATGATTCTGAAACCCTCAGGCACTTTGCCACCAATCTTCTGAGTGTCGCGTGTCCACTCAAGCGAGATCTTGTTGTGTTGATCTCGGTAGTACCGCGTCAGCAGCGCGTATCTTTCACCGGCGTTCTTTCCCTCAAGCGATTTAAAGATCGACTCCGCATTCTCAAGTCCACGAAGGAACGCTTGTGGACCATAAAGACCCGGAAGCGCGTCGATCGGGCGTGCCTGCGAGTCGAGAATGTAGTGAATGCTGTTGCCGGTGAGCGTCCGCTCGAGTTTCCGGCCGTCGCCGAAGTCGATCGTCACCGTCGGCACCGGTCTGACTGACTGCCAGTGAAGCACGAAGCGTTCGCGCAACATCGTAGCGACCGCATCGTTCGGATAGAGCACGGTGCGGAAGAACCTGCTGTTCGCACAACTGAATTCATCTGTGAGTTTGCCAAGGAGTCGCAAAGAGAGAATTGGTTTGCCGCTCTCGGCTGAAGCTTTCTTTGCGGTTTCGATATCGGTGTGCCAGTAGAGTCCCGCGATGTAGCTGTTCTTTTGCTGCGCGACGTTGTCGAGCGCAACGGCGATACGTTGCCATCGTTCGTCAGGCGCGACGGACGGCTTCGCGATGTGGTGCTTGATCTCAGCGGCGTACTGGGCCATCAGTGTTTGCAGACCGGCTGGACCAAGCGATCGTAGCTCTTCGATCGCGGGCGTGGCTTCGGCAGCGTTTTCTAAAACTGCCTTGCGGGCCAGGGCCTCGGCTGATTTGTTGGCGTAAGAAAGTTGAGGGGAGCACAGGACCAGCAGAAGCAGTGAAAGAAAGGAGTACGTCGACTTCATCGGGAACCTCCGGACGACGGATTTGTGGGAAAACGGGGAAAGTGACCGTTTGAAGTCATGTGAGGGCTCCAGGGTTGTCTCGGTATGTTCAGAGTTCAAGCTTTAGCTTGCTTCGTATGGCGGAAGGACGTAACGGCAACCTAAAGGTTGAACTCTGAACTAATTATTTTTTCATCAAGTCCAGGACGGCCGAGGTCATCGCTTTTACCCCGGTCCGGATGGTTGGTTCAGGAACTGGCGCGAACAGGGCCGAGTGCCAACCCGGCAGCTGCGCGCCCGTTTCCCTGTACGCCTTAACTTTCGCCGGCTCTGAAGCACCCAGCCAAAACAGTGTCGCCGGAATCTTCTGGTCCAGGCCAAAGTAACCAAAATCCTCGCTCCCCATGACGGGATCGAGCTTGACTACGTTCTCTTCACCCAATGCGCGCTTGAACACACCCGCCAAACGTTCGATCAACTGCGGATCGTTGTACGTTGAACTAGTGCCTTCACTCACTTTCACGATCGGCGCACGATCCTCGGGAATGCCCGCCGCAGCCGCGACACCTTTAACGATCCTCTCAATCGACGCCAACACCTTCTTGCGCACCTCTTCTTTGTACGCACGCACAGTCAACTGAAGGTCCACTTCATCGGGAATGATGTTGTAACGAGTACCGCCATGGATGGATCCGACAGTGACTACCGCAGGATCGAGTGCCGACTTTTCGCGACTCACAATCGTTTGCAACGCCATCACGACTTGCGCAGCCACAACCACGGGATCCTTCGTCGTTTCGGGCGCGGAACCATGCCCGCCCACGCCCCTGATCTTAATGTCGATCGAAGTCGCACTGGCCATAGCATAAGAGGGCGTGTAGCCGACCTTGCCGGTTTCGAGGTCGGGCTTGTCGTGCAGGGCAATCACGAAATCAGGACGCGGGAAATTCGTGTAGAGATTGTCGCTCAACATTGCTTTCGCGCCCTCTCCCGTCTCCTCCGCCGGCTGGCCCAGCATGATCAAAGTCCCGCTCCAACGGTCCTTCAACTCCGCCAACAACCTCGCCGTGCCGAGAAAACTCGTCATGTGAATGTCGTGCCCGCAAGCGTGCATCACACTCACTTCCACGCCCGCATCGTTCTTCGTCTTCACCTTGCTCGCATACGGAAGACCAGTCTTTTCTTCGACGGGCAGCGCGTCGAGGTCGGTCCTGACGAGCACCGTTGGTCCTGGTCCATTCTTCAACACGCCTACAAGGCCATAACCAACCCACTGCGCATTTTGATACTTGCCGATGCGCTCGGTGACAGTGAACCCGAATTTTCGCAACTCTCCGGCAACAAACGCCGAGGTCTTCTCTTCACGACGAGAGAGTTCCGGCGCCCCATGAAGCATTTTGTACGTCGATAGCAACGAAGGAAGATCGCGCTCGATCATCGGATCGAGCGATTGGGCGTTAACGGCGTTGAATGCAAAGACGATCAGAACGAGGGGCAACAACAAGCGATTGTTCATTTGTATGCTCCGGGAAGACGTTTGAGTTCACTAATCCTGGCGAGATGATAATCGTCGTGCTCCGCCTGGAAGAACAACATGTCGATGAGACGCATCTGCACGTTCAGTCGTGGATGCAGTGCAGACCGTGCGAAAAGATCCGGTTCCAAACTTTCGAGCCGCCGAACGATCTTATGTCGTGCGGAACGAAATGCTTTCAGGATTGAGTCGACGGGCAACTGGTTGTGGCTAGCTTCGTAAGTCTTGCGATTCGACATGTCGGCGGCGTGGAGAGTTTCGGCGCCGGCGACGTATTCGTCAATTCTTTGTGAGACGAGACTTTCCAGGTCGAGAAGATGGCCCGCATTCTCCTGCATGGACCAGCGGCCGTCTACTTGGGCGGTCAATGTTTCTGGCGATAGACCCGCGAGCAGATCTTCGAGGCGAGCGGGTGTTCCCCGCACGCGTTCGATCATCTCCGGATAGATGCCGGCCGGGAAATCAAAATTGAAGCGCCGATCGGTCCACTTTATACGCATAGGTCATTATAGGCCCTGTTAGACCTATAGGACCTATCAAAGACTCGCGCTTTAAGCTGAGAGCTACGGCTTCGGCGGTAGCGGTTTCTGCAACGACGCTGCGATGAACTCGTTGATTCCCGCATCGCTGCCGTCATGCCGAAACTTGTAGTAGTTCGACATCGCCGCCAGCCATTCTTTACGACTCTGCTCCAGTTTCGCATCCGTTCCCGACGCTGCGATCGCACGTGCGTAGGCGTCGATGATGCGATCAATCACCACGTTCAACTTCTCGAGCGCTGCTTTGCTCTCGGGAGTCTCGGGCTTGTTGGCAAACTGAGTCTGATAGGCCGCTGACATCGTCTTGTAAGGACCAGATTCGTAAGCCACGGCCAGGAAGTAGTAGGTAGAAGGTGTTTTCTTGATGTCGCTGTCGTACTGCGCCGCCTTCAACAACGAGTCGATAGCCTCTGTCGGATTGGTCCTGAGAGTTAGAAATCCAACGGCGTAATTAAGATAAGCAAGCGTATCGTCTTTGCCTTTGAAAGGCGCCCATTCACTCGGTGTCTTGCCCGATTCGATCGCTTTAATTGCGGTGCGCGCGTAGTTCAGCGCTTCGGTGTTGAAAGTCTCATTCTTCCCAGACGCAGCGAGATAACCGGCGTAGCCCAGGTCGATCTGAGCGCGCAGGTAAGTGGGCTCGTCGGCCAGGATCTGTGCGCCCGTCTTGTAAGCTTCGGCGTAGTTCTTTTCGTTGATGAGAACGGGCAACCGCCGCTTGCGCTCGTCGCGTTCGTAAAACGTCACCCACTTCGTGAGGTAATCGGTGTACTCGTCTTTGTCTTTCTGATACTTCTGAAGGTAGTCGCGCGCGGCCTGGTATGCGGCAGCCGGGTTGGGAATGCGGTTATCAACAAACCGCTTGTAAATCGCGATTTTCGCGGGATCGTCCGTCTCTTTGCCCTGTCCAACCACCACCGAGCTAAACGTCACGAGTGAAACCGCCAAAAACGCCGCTGCCACCAAACCTTTTGCCACAAACTTCATCTCAGCTCTCCTCCGCTATGCTGTCTCCGGGCCTTAGACGCTCAAACGACCGCTAAAGGTTTTATCAACGTGAGGTTATAATCACTTCAGTACCACATGATAATGAATGATCGCGACAAAATAAAAGTGACTGAACATATCAAATTCTCGGGCCGCATTCTATTTTTAACCGACGATACGACGCTGATCCGGCAGCAACTGGAAGCCACGGGCGAGGCCGCCGCGCGGCTGGAAACCGAACTTGCCGAGCGTCTGCAAAACGGCGATCTGCCGTTGATGAGCAACATCTCGACTGACGAGATCACGCCCGGCTGGGTCTGTTTTTACTATGACGAGACGCTCGGCCAGTACGTCTACGTCGGAATGCGTGAAGGCGCCGTCAAGAAAGACGAAGTGAAGAACGGCGGATTCGCAGTGGTCGTGTCAGGGCTCTCGAAAGGCTGCGGCTCGTCACGCGAGACCGCGCCGTTCGCAGAGCGGGCCGCCGGTGTTCAACTCGTCATCGCACAAAGTATCGAGAAGATCTACGGCCAGAACTCACAGAACATTGGGCTTCTCACTTCAACGGATTTCGGACTCGTCGAACGCATTCGTCGCGGCGAAGAAATTCCGCTCGACGAGTTTACGAAAGGCGTCGATCCGATCTCGCAGGAGATCGTTCGTCACGGCGGGCTTTTCAACTACAACAAAGCGCGACTCTCAGGAAAGGTCACGCCGCCGCCTATCGAAACGCCTGCGCGTCCGATGACAATCGTCGAGAAGATCATCGCGAAGCATGCGTTCGTGACTGCCGGGAAAATCGGCGTGCCCGCGGTTAAGCCCGGCGATGCGTTGTTTGCCGTAGCGGACGTGCGCTTCTCGCATGAGTACGTGACGCCAATGGCTGAGTCGTTGTTCAAACAGGCGCTGGGTCCGGATGCGCGCGTTTCAGAGCCCGAATCAGTGTTTGCGTTTCGAGATCACCTGACGTTTCTCGGGCGCGTGATGTCGCCGAAGCATCGTGAGATGGGCCTGCTGGAAAAGGCCGAGGGTCTCGCGACGACGCAGGCGAGTTTCACCGCCAAACAAAACATCAGGCTCTACGGTGAGAGTCCAGACGGCGGCTCGGAAGCGATCTGTCATAACGCCGTCGTGGAAGATCTCGCACTGCCCGGTCAGATCGTGGTCGGAACCGACTCGCACACGTGCATGGCCGGCGTGCTCGGTTGCTTTGCTTTCGGTGTCGGTTCAACCGACATGGCAAACGCGTGGTACACGAAAGACATTCGCATTCGTGTTCCTGAAACCGTGCGTTACGTGTTGAAAGGTAAGAAGCGTGCGGACGTCGCGGCGAAAGACGTGATGCTCGTCATTCTCGCGAGCGAGTACATGAAGACGAGCAAGGGCATCGGGAAAGTGCTCGAGTTTGCCGGCGAAGATTTGAAGAACTGGTCCATGGACGAGCGCGCCACGTTGACGAACATGGCCGTCGAAGCGGGTGGCACGACTGGAATCATCGAGCCTGATGAACAGACGCTCGATTACATCGTGAGCACGCGCGGGCTTGATGCGGAGGAAGTGCGCAAAGGATTTACCTATAGCGACGCGGATGCGCAGTATGCGGACGTGTTTGAGATCGACCTCGATTCAATTGTTCCGATGGTCGCAACGCCGGGCGATCCGCGGAACGGGATTCCGATTGACGAGCTTGGAGAAGAAGTTCGTATTGACGCGGCTTACGGCGGTTCGTGCACGGGCGGCAAGATGGCCGACATGGACATGTATGCCCGCGTGCTCGAAAACGCCCTCGCGCGCGGCAAGCGCGTCGCTGAAGGCGTGCGGCTATACATCCAGTTTGGGTCGCAGAAGATCAAGCAGTACGCGCGCCAGCGCGGCTACATCGAGATCTTCGAACGCGCAGGCGCCGAGTTGATCGATCCTTCCTGCGGCGCGTGCATCAACGCGGGGCCGGGCGCCTCGCCTTCGGCAGAAACGGTTACGGTCAGCGCGCAAAACCGGAACTTTCCCGGTCGCAGCGGTCCGGGCAAACTCTATCTCGCATCGCCGTACGTGGTTGCGGCGTCCGCGATTGCCGGGAAGATCGTTGATCCAAAGGAATTCCTGTAGCAATCAATATAGGTCCTATAGGACATATAGGACCTATCTGAAACTTTTCAACAACCTGCCTCACTAACTTACCGGGAAAACGATGACTGGCGCTTTCGCGGGAACCTTGATGAACAGTCCAGCAGACCTGGTAACTCGCGTTTGCCAGGGCGATGCTGACGCTTTTCGTCTGATTTTTGAACGCTACTCGCGGCCGGTCATCAGCTTTATCTACGACATGGTCAACGATCGAGCGCTCGCCGAAGAGTTGACGCAGGAGACTTTCGTTCGCGCGTTTCGATCGATTCGCACCATGCGCGCCGGGACAAAACTCTCCACCTGGCTCTTTGGCATCGCTCGCAACGTCGCCCGCGAGTCGCTGCGCGCCCGCGCCCGCGCGAACAATCATGTCGACCTCGCCGATAAATCGGTCATGGACTTGAGTGACCACAAACCGGTGCCTGTCGACGGCTTGCTCAGCAAGGAGTTGAACGAGCTCATTCGCCGTTCGCTCGCTGAACTCGACGAAGACAAGCGCCTCGTCTTCACGCTCAAGGTTTTCCACCAGTGCAGCTACGAAGAGATCGCGGGCGTCACGGGTTTCTCCCTCGCCAAGCTCAAGACCGATTTGCATCGCGCGCGTGCAGAGATGCGGAAGAGGATCAGTGCTTACGCCGGAGTTGGTTATGAAGTGTGAAGTTTGTTTAGAGCGTTTGGAAGAATATTTTGACGGCGAACTCGCGGCTGGCGAGCGTGAGCAGGTTGCCGCGCACCTGATCGCGTGTGGTGATTGTTCGGCGGAGTCCGACTTATTGGGTGAGGAACAGGAGCTCTTCGGACGTTACGATCGCGGCGTTGAAGTGCCGCCCTTTCTCTGGACCAGGATCGCTGCGCGGATGCCGGTGGCGCGTCAGAGGCGGTGGTTTGATGTGGTTGCTGTGAGGGTAGGGGCTTTGGCGCTAGTCGTTCTCGCGATTGCTGTTGCTGTGACTCAGTTAACCACGGATAAAACGGATAAAGGCATTAAAGCCGATTTAAAGCACGATCAGAGTCCTGCTCCGATGCGTTCGGAACCGGAGGTGGTGGCTGAGAAGCCAAAGAAGCGGCGTGTAGTTAGACCGGTAGTTAAGCGGCGCGTCGTGGAACAGTCAGACGTTTGGTCCACCGATCTGGTGGCGCTCGATATGGATGAGCGGGATACTGCGCGACATATCGAACAAACCGAGATGCTGCTGCGCTCGATTAGAAACTTTCCGGTTTCAGATAGCGATGAAGAGGTGGATGTTACTTACGACAAGGAACTTTCGCGTCGCCTGCTTAACGAAAATATCGTCCTACGTCGCGAAGCTGAGATGAAAGCAAAGTTTCCGACGAAAACGTTGCTAGCCGATCTGGAACCACTGTTACTCGATATCGCTAACCTGCCCGATCGCGCACGTCCTGAAGAAGTGCGCGCGATCAAAGAGCGCGTGCAAAAGACCGAAATCGTCGCAGCGCTCATGGACTTTCAGGATCGAGGAATTGAATGATGTTTAATCTCAACAGAAAATCACGCAGCGCGATGTTGATCGTCGCCCTCATAATTACATTCGCAGGCTCCACAGCCGCACAACAGCCGCAGACCGCGCAGCAGGCGCCAAAAGACGCGGCCACCGCGTTTCGAAATGCGCGTGACTCGATCACCGACGGTGAGTGGGCCAGGGCTCAGGAAATGTTCAGCGACTATGTCGCGAAGTATCCAGACGGGAAGAACATCGAAGCCGCGCTTTACTGGCTCGCGTACTCACAACACAAACTCGGCAGGTACGATCAGGCTCGCTCGACGGTCGATCGCCTGCTTCAGAATTATCCGCAAACCACCTGGAAAGACGACGCGCGTGTCCTGTTGGCCCAGGTGCCCGGCGTTTATGCTGCAGCGATCGCCGACCAGGCGGCGATTTCGATGCTGACGCCGATGGCGATGCCTGTGCCGCCTCCGGCCCAGAATACATACGTCTACACGCCTGAACCGGCCGACTCGGTCGAAATCGCGCGCGCGGCTGTAGCGGCCCTGCCGCCGGGTATGATCGGGTTTGACACGAACTTTCCCGCCGGATCTGATGACGATCCGTGTGAATTCAAGATCGTCGTGCTGCAGGCACTGTTTCAAACGGATTTGCAGCGCGGAATCATGGCTGCCACCGATTGGCTTAAAGCCGGGTCGAATCAAACTGCGCGTTGCAAGAGTGCGGCGTTGACGTTGCTGGGCCGTCATGGTGGAAAGGCAGCGACGCCGGTGATTCTCGGAGTTGCGAGAAATGAGGCTGATCACAAACTGCGGGCGCGCGCGATCGCCGCGCTTGGGTCAACCAACGACGACACCGTGATCGATCCGCTGCGCGACCTGGCGCTCAACGCGCAGGAAACCGACATCATCGAAGCTGCAGTGTATGCGCTGAGCAGGCACACGGGCGATCGCGCAATCAACGTGCTGAGCGACATCGCTACGAACGGCAAGGTGATCGCGCACCGGAAGATGGCTATCGCGAGCATTGCGAGCCGTGCAGGCGAACCGGCGGTTGATGCGTTGTTCCGGATTTACGATGCAGACCAGAGCGTTGAGATTCGCAAAGCCGTGATTTCGGGTTTTGCAAATCGTAAGAGCGAACGCGTGGGCACAAGGCTGGTTGAGATCGCGCGCAGTTCTGACAATATCGAGCTTCGCAGGGCCGCGGTCAGTGCGATCTCGAGACGCGGTGGCGACAAGGCGATCGAGTTTCTGCTCAGCTTGTACGATACGGAGAAGAGTGAAGAGGTGAAGGATCAGATCGTCAACTCGCTCGGGTCCGGCGCCAATCTCTTTTTCGACGGAGCGTCGGGGTTTGCGACAGATCAAAACGCATTCCCAACGACCAGGCTGAACGACCAGCGCGTGGTTAAGAAGCTGATTGAGATCGCAAGGAGTCCGCAGGCGCCGATGGAGCGCCGCAAGCGCGCCATTGGATGGTTGAGCAGGAGTAAAGATCCTGAGGTGCTTAAGTTCCTCGAAGAGCTACTAAGATAAAACGTTGGTTAGACAGGATTACAGGATTTTCATGATTAACAAGATTCTGATTAATCATATCTTGTTAATCTTGAAAATCCTATAATCCTGTCTAACCAACGTTAACGCATACGTATCCTGACTTTATTGGTCGTTTTCCCTCTCAAACTCACGCTTACAAGCAGCGTCTGGTTCGTCGGCATGTTATCCGGCAATCTCACGTTCACCTGCGTCAACCAATCAAACCCAGGAACCTTCCCAACAAACTCAACTGCCAAGGGAAACACATTCAACCCCGCATCTTCCGCCCGCGCAGTCACTGCCGAAATCGTCTCATTCGGCAACAGGTTCAGGTTCATCCCAAACAACATCAACCGCGTCCTGTGATCGCTACTGAAGTTGAAAAGATTCGTTAAAGGAAACGGATCGCGCATCAGGATCGCCGAATCAAGCGCAATCGCACTATCCGTATTCGGCTCAGCCATCAACACCGGCTCAGTAAACTGCACGCGAAACAACGACGCCGATCCAATCGACAAATAATAAAGACTCCCATCAGCCCCGACTTTCAAATCCACCGGCTGCGAAATGTTACTCGCAAAACTCGAGGCCGTGCCGCTCGCAGGATCAAACACGCGTATCCACCCGCTACAAAGATCTGCAAAGAAATACTTGCCGACGAAGTTTGGCGGGAACTGCACCGTCGCCGGATTGTAGAAAGTGCCACCCGCAATCGCGCATCCTGTCGTCGCACTAAACCCGTGATTGTAAGCAAACAACGGCGAACGAAAACTCGGGTTGGTGGACGGTCCTTCCGTGGTGGGCCAACCATAGTTTGAGCCGCCGATGCCGTCGTTGATCTCTTCCCACGCACTCTGTCCCACGTCATTGACGAACATCCGCCCGGTGCCGGGTTGAAAGGCAAACGTGAAGGGATTGCGCAAGCCGACCGCCCAGATCGATTCATTCGCTCCGTCCGTGAGACTTACAAACGGATTGTCAGCCGGAATCGATCCGTCAGAGTTGATCCGCAGAACTTTGCCAAACCTGTTCGTGAGCTGCTGAGCAAACGAAGGCACTGCATTCTCGCCAACGGCAACGTACAACTTTCCGTCAGGTCCGAAATGGATTGCACCGCCGTTGTGGTTAGTCGCTGCGGTTAGATCGTCGAGTCGCAGGATCAGGGTTTCACTGCCCGGCACGACCACGTCGCCATTCGCAGTGAAGCGGCTGACGCGGTTGTGCTTCGGGTTCGTTGCGACGGTGTAATACAGGTAAAGAAAATTGTTGGTGGCAAAGTTTGGATCGAAAGCGATGCCGAGCAGTCCGCGCTCGCCTGCCGAATCGACGTTCAACGTCAGAAACGGCGTGGGCAGCAAAGCGCCGTTCTTGATCACGCGCAGGCTTCCGCCTTGAAGACAAACGAAGATGCGACCGTCAGGAGCGATCTCCATCGCGGTCGGACTTGTGAGTCCGGAGATTTGCGTTTCAGTGAAACCCGCGGGCAGCGTCGCAGCTGAAGCTGTAGAGACTGCCAGCAGCAGAATAATAATTGCGGTAAAACGTGATATGTGCATTTGATTTTGCCGGAGGGGGAGGTCCGGCAGATCATAGCACACGGATTACGCGGATAGCTCAGCCACGATTTCGCGCACGGCCTTACGGGCTTCTTCGACCTCTTCAGGTTTAAAAGAAATCGCCCCGACCACCGCGTGACCGCCACCGCCGTAGCGTTCGCAAATCTTCGCGATGTTGTGACGGCGCGGCACCGGCGCCCATGGATTCGAGCCGACTGAGATCTTCGTTCGTTGTGGTGCACGCGTGAGTGCGACCGAGTAAGTCGTTTCGGGATGCAGGTAATAAGGAATGAACTTGTTGAAGCCTTCGTAGCCCTCGTCGATCAGATCAAACTGCACCACTCCATTCGAGCTCGTCGCTTTTCTTCTCACCGCTTCGAGCGTTTCGAGATGCTGTTGCAGGATCGGCTGAAAACGCCGCTGCACTTCCGCTCCCGTAGCAACTTCCTCGAGCGAATGCGTCGTGAGATCCCGGATGATGCGTTCGATAAACGAATCATCAGGATCGGCCTCAATCACCTGCATCAATTGTAACGCCGGCTCTTTCAACTCAACGCACTGCGCCGGCGACTCGTAAAGCGCACCGTCGATAACGTGCGCCCAGTGGACCAGCGACCGGATCGGTTCGGCGTTGAAGCCAAACTTCTGACTCGCAACGTCAGCAATAAACTCCGTACACGACTTCCTCGTCGCATCGAGAAACTTCCTTCCTGACGTGTCGGCGCGAAAATGCGCTTCGTCCTCGGGCGTCAGAAATGCCGACTCGTGGTGATCGAACCACCACGTCAGTTTCTCAGAAGCAGCGTATTTGAAATCGACGATGGCGTTCTCGTCTGAGTCGAACATCGTGAGGTCAAACAGGTTGCCGGGCCGGTGCAGCAGACCGGTGTAATTGACTTCAGCTTCGGGATGGATGCGTTCCTTGTAGAAGCGCGTGAAAGTCGCTGCGGAAGCGACGCCGTCGAAGCAGTGACCGTGATACAGGACGCGAAGGTTCATTTATGGACGAAGTCACAAAAACGCACATAAAGCACAAATGATCCAGTGATTCTTCTTTCGTGCTTTTTGTGGTGTTTTGTGGCGCTCAATTCTCCCGAGGTTGAATTACGCTGTCGGATGGAGTGGCGCCGACTTTCGACGCGATGAATTTATCAACTTCCTCTTCGATCAACTCGCCATTCACAACCCACGTCTTCTCCACGAGCAAGTCGCCGGTAGCACTAACCTTGTCAGGTTCGAGAAAGATGTTCCACGGTGAACCCCAGCTCCGCTTGTCACCCGTCAGTTGCCGGTATTCGTAATGCGGCGTGTTCTGCTTGTCTTGTCGCGACTCTGATTCTGTCACGACAGTATAAGGTGGACCATCCTCGCCAAAGAAGTTGCGCACGTCTGCGCGCGATGCATACTCGCTGACGCCGATCACCTGGAATCCCTGGTCCTTGTACTTCTCGTAAAGCTTCGCAGCGATCGGAGCTTCGTACTTCCAGTTTCCACACCACGGCGCGAAGTAGACGATCATCACCAGCTTCTTACCTTCAATGAGCTTGCGCAGATTTTCAGGTTCGTTGGTTTTGATGTTCGGGAGCGTCCAGTTTTTGTAGTTTACGGTCTTCTCCACGAGCGGCGAATACTCGTGAGCCTGCTGTGCGTTTGCGATTGCAGGCAAAAGCAGCAATGCGAGAATGGAGAGGATCGAATACTTCTTCATGGTATTACTCCTTGAACCGCTCAACCCGTTATTTTGCGGCACTGGCAGTCGCCGGCGTTTCAGCCAGCAACGGCTTGACCACTGCTTCCCAACCCGCTTTGTCTTTAGTGCCGATAATTTTCTGGCGAATGCGTCCCTGACGATCGATCAGGTAGGTTGTCGGCAACACTGCCTGTTCAAACGTCACTTTCAAATCACTGCCACCGACCAGAATCTGATACTCAAACTTCGCGACCTCTTCCTGGTACGCGTTTACACCCTCGATGCTGTCTTCCAGAGAAGCGCCGACGATTCTCAGTCCCTGCCCTTGCAACTCGCCCTGCAACGCATT
>DASUPZ010000026.1:0-6637 GCA_036280855.1 Pyrinomonadaceae bacterium
GCAGGGGCTCTACGGTTCAGAGTTCAAGCTTTAGCTTGCTTTTTCTTAAACGGCAGCCTAAAGGCTGAACTATGAACGGAAAGCTTTGGCAGGTTTTCGTGCCTCTGCGGCTTTGTGATTTAATAAACGACATGAGCGAGGAACAACCTAATTTCAAAGTTACCGACAGACGTCTGTTCAATGCCGACGGAAGCCCGCGAGATCTGCCTCCGGAAGAGAAGCCGGAGCCCCAGCCCCAGGTAGAAGCGGCGGAGCAGCCGCAGGCCGCCGCGGCGCCTGCCCCGGCGCGGGAAGAACCGGCGCAAACCGCAGAACCCACGGCCGAAACGGCGCCTGAGTCTGAAGAAGAGTTCACGGAAGAAGAGCTCGCCGCCGCACGCGATCCTGCGAGTTTCGTGAGTTTCATGATGTCGATCGCTTCGAATGCCGCTGCGGCTTTGGGCATGATGGAACATCCCGTCACGCACCAGCGCGAAGTGGACGTCGAGCTCGGCAAACACTGGATCGACGTGCTCGGAATGCTCGAGAAGAAGACGGCCGGGAATTTGACGTCGCAGGAGAAGCGGATGCTCGAAAGCCTGCTCTCCGATCTGCGCATGCAATACGTGTCGCTCGCCAACTCGCCGCAGTTCGGTCGCAAGTTCACGGGCAGCGATATCACGGGCGGAAGGTGAGTTCAGGCAGACGGGCGAAATGAAACTCACCTTTCTCGGTACTGGAACCTCCACGGGAGTCCCGTCAATCGGCTGTGAATGCGAGACCTGCACTTCAGACGATCCTCGCGATAAACGTCTGAGAGTTTCAATCATCATCGAGCATGCCGGACGCACGATACTCGTCGATACGTCTGCCGACTTTCGACAACAGGCACTGCGCTTCGGTTTGAAGAGCCTCGATGCTGTTCTCATCACTCATTGTCATGCCGATCACGTGTTTGGGCTCGACGATATCCGGCCGCTGAACTTTCGCTTCGGCGCGCTTGGCGTCTACGCGAACGAACGCGCATGGGTCGATATCAAACGCATCTTCAAATACATCTTTGAGCCTTCGCATTTCGGCGGTGGTTTGCCTGAGGTCATTCCGAATGTGGTTGAGCCGGGGGCGAGCTTCTGCATTGGCAAAGAACTCGAGATCACGCCGCTCGAAGTGATTCATGGACGTTTGCCCGTCATCGCTTATCGTTTCAATGATTTTGCATACCTGACGGATCTCAGCGAGATCCCACGCGAGGCGGCCGACGGATTGAGAAATCTCGACGTGCTCGTGCTCGACTGTTTGCGGTTCAAAGAACATCCGACACATCTGTGGGTCGATAAAGCGCTTGCGTACGTAGATCAACTGAAACCGAAGCGCACTTTCTTTACACACATCGCGCACGACATCAAACACGAGCGCGACTCAGCGCGCCTGCCCGCAGGTGTCGAGTTTGCTTACGACGGGTTAGTTGTAGACTCCTAATGCGTCTCTTTCACGGAACTGACAACGCAGAGATCCAACGGCCAACCGTGCTGACGCTCGGCGTATTTGATGGTCTGCATCTCGGTCATCAGTTGATCATGAGCACCGTTGTCGAACGAGCGCGCGCGGCTGGCGCAGTTCCGACTGTAATCACATTCGATCCGCACCCGCGCGCCGTGCTGCATCCCGAATCGGCGCCGCCCTTACTGCAAACTTTCGATCAGAAGATCGAAGGCTTCGGCGTTCTGGGAATCGAACAAACGATCGTGGTCCGGTTCACTACGGAGTTTTCGACGATTCGCGCCGCCGACTTTCTTCGCGACATAGTTTTCGATCGCTTGCACGCGCAGGAAGTTTATCTCGGGAAGGGGTTTGCTTTTGGTTATAAGCGCGAGGGAAACATCGAACTTCTGAAACGTCTCGGCAGCGAACTCGGTTTTGTTGCCGGCGAGGTGTCCGAGGTTAAGTTCCGAGGCGCGCGAGTGAGTTCGAGCAAGATTCGCGAACTGCTTGCGCGCGGGCAGGTGAATCTCGCGCGACACATGCTGGGTCGTCCCTACGGCGTTGAAGGGCGTGTCGAGCGGGGCTCGGAACGCGGTCATCTGCTTGGGTTTCCGACGGCCAACCTGCACCCTCACAACCGCGTCATACCCCGGAACGGTGTTTACGTCACCGCGACGTTGATTGAAGGCCAATGGCGGCGAAGCGTGACGAATATTGGGCTCAGGCCGACGTTCGGGGACGCTACGGAACCTTCAGTTGAGACCTACGTAATGAATTGGGACGGTGATCTTTACGGCGATGTTGTGCGTGTAAGATTTTTGTACCGACTGCGCGATGAGCGAAGGTTTACGTCGGTGGAACAGTTAAAATCTCAGATTATGAGAGACGTCGATCGCGCGAATAGTTATTTTGAACGGACTGGCACGAAGCACATGTTGTCCGTGAGTTAAAGGATCGAATGTCAACAGCATTAGTCAAGAGAACAGTTGAGCCTCTGAACGAAGAGATGGTGGACCAGACTTTGGCGGGGCGAGGTCTGCGTGGCTGGTTACGCCTTGCGCGAGTTGCGTTCGTGCTCGCATTGTTCTCGTTCTACCTCTTTCTCGACACATACGACGTGCGCGCCGATTTCAATCGTCGCGCGATCGAGCGACTCCGCAATCTTGCACGCGAGCGCGGCCGAGGTGCACGGATCAAAGCATGGATCAGAGCACAGATATCCGCGGATATCGATTTACTAATCCGCGTTATCCGTTACCTGGTTTTTCGCGGGGCCGACGGTTCTGCAAAGAAACAAGCTCGACTCCAGAAGCAAGCCGCGTGGATGCGTGATTCGCTGATCGATCTCGGTCCAACTTTCATAAAGATCGGTCAGGCACTCGGTACGCGTGCCGATCTGTTGCCGCTCGAATACGTCAAGGAACTGGCGACGCTTCAGGACCAGGTGCCGGCCTTCTCGACGGCAGAAGCATTTTCGATCATCGAATCGGAATTGGGCCGCAGCCTGCACGAGTGTTATGCGGAGATTGACAGCGAGCCGATTGCTGCAGCTTCTCTCGGGCAGGTCTACCGTGCACGTCTCGCAACGGGCGAAGAAGTCGCAGTCAAAGTTCAACGTCCAAACCTGCACAAGACGATCGAGTTTGACGTCGCGATCCTGTTTCGCCTCGTGAAGCTGACTAACCGCTTCTTCCCGCGTGCGAATGAGAATGCTGACTGGGAAGGGATGCTGCGAGAGTTTCACTCGACCATCTTCGAAGAGATGGATTACGTCAAAGAAGGACGTAATGCCGACAGGTTTCGTTACAACTTCCGCACGTGGCGCGCGATCCGTGTGCCGAAGATCTACTGGTCACACACGACCACGCGTGTGCTTACGCTCGATTTCATTCGCGGCACAAAGGTCGTTGACATCGAAGGCCTGCGCGCGAACCGAATCTCGCCGGTGAAGGTCAACCGGCTGCTGATTCGCACCTACCTGACGCAGTTGCTTGAAGACGGCTTCTTCCACGCCGATCCGCATCCTGGGAATTTGCTTGTGATGGACAGCGGGCATCTTGCGTTCTTTGATTTCGGAATGGTGGGACGAATCACTCCGAAGCTCCAGTCGCAGATGATCGATTCCTTCTTCCATGTGGTCTCGAAAGACGTGCATGGGCTGGGCCAGGACATCATCAATCTCAACTTCCTCAAGCCCGGCGTCGATCCGGAAACGGTTCGTCCCGTCGTGGAGAGTCTGTTCACACACTATCTCAGCCTGCGGCTTGGCGAAGTAAACTTCAAAGAGCTTACGTACGATCTGGCGGAAGTGATTTACGAGTATCCGTTCCGGCTGCCGGCACACTTCACTTACATCATGCGGGCCCTGATGACGCTCGAGGGAATCGGCGTGGTGACGGATCCGGGCTTCAGTTTCTTCGAGACTGCGAAGCCTTATGCGAGAGAGTTCATGCTCCGCCGCGAGGGACGCTTGTTCCGGAAGCTGATCTTCGACAAGTTGACCGGCCGCGAGAACGACGATGGGCACATTGCGTGGTCGAGGGTTTGGAAGCTGACGAAGATGGCCGCGCAGATGTATCTCGAACCCCGCAGTAATTAGGCGCCTCCTTGGAGTGCGGTGACTTGTCACCGCTTTGGTCCGGCTGTGAGTTTCTAAGCCTTAACTTGGGACCAGAGCGGCGACAAGTTGCCGCACTCCAGGGAGTAGCCTTATTTCGACGATAATGCATTAAAGAACAGTGGGTAGGTGGCTTCCGATTGTGCGCGGTATTGCGGGCGAAAACCGAAGAGAATCACGCGGCCTTTGCCCATCGTCACTTCCACGAGGGCTGCCTTGCCTTTGAGCTTATCGCCGCCAAGCAGCCAGCCTGACAACAGCGGATCTTTATCAGCCGGATACGAGGCTACAACACGCACGTTCGTCGCGGGCACAGTCGCTTCCGGATCATTCGCAACCTCAAACGCCGGCGAATCCTCGGCCCATGCAATCGTCTCCTTCGGCATGCCCTGCGCGATCGGATGCGTCGTATCCAGCTCAATACGCAGGATCGATCCCGGCACGTAAAACTCCGTTCGTGGTAGACCTGCGACAACGTTGCGCAACGGCAGTTGGAATTGTTCGATCGCTAAGTTGGAAGCACGATTGATGAAAACAAGCGTGCCGCCAGTCTCGACAAAATAGCGCAGGTGTTTGACGCCTTCAGGCCCAAGTCCGCCAACGTACTCGGGCGGCATCGCACCCGCGCGATGACCTTCGAGCAACGTACGTGGCGTCTGATCCGGGATCAGGATCGTGTAGTACTTACCCGTCACACCCGGCGCTGGTTTGAAAACTGTAACGCCGGCGCGAAGCTCTTTATCCGTCAGCACACCGTACGAGATTTTCTTCGTGTCGAGAATCCACCTGGTCCAACCTTCATCATGACTCGGAACATGCGAGCGATAGATTGCAAACAGATCGATCTTCGGCGTAGGACACGCATCTGAATGAGCTGAGTCGATGGTTTTACCGGTGTTTCGAATGTACTTGAAAGGCGCCTTCACCGGGTGCACGGTTTCGCCGGTCAACAATGGCAACGTGTGTGCCGTGACGTCGTAGGGCGCGATCGGATGACCTTCGGCGTCTCTCGGATTCGGATAGCGTTGAACTTCCAGCAGCGCTTTGGCAAACGCTCCATACGGCTGATCCATCCTGACTAATTGTGTTCCTTCAGGAAACGTGCGGTTCCCGATTTTAAAGGACGTGCCGTACTTCGGCAGATCAAACTCGACGCCGCCTCGATCGAGGATGCTGATCAGCCGGTTGCACCGGCTCGATGGCTCGATCAGATAACCAAACAACTCACCCGGTCGTCTCGGACGCACGGCCTCTTTACCGACTGTATAAAACCTTCGCAACCACACTTCGCGATTGTCGGAAGCATGCGTCATCAAATGAAACGCGACCGTCGTCATGTAGTTTGTGATGTTGCTGAGTTTCCACTCACCGCCACGCCACACTGGTCCAAACTTCGGCGACTCTTTCTGCGGGTCGTAACCTTCACGCGAACGAAGTTCTTCAAACTTCAAGGTGATCGGAGTGGCGATCCGTGCGGATGCTGTTTCGGAAAGCATGCGGACGCCGCCGTGGTAATGCGAATACGCGCGCGCGGGCGTCCAGGCGTCGTAAGTCGAGTTGGTGGTAATTCCTTCAAAACCTTTTTTTCGCATCTCGCCGGCGATCCAGTTTCCAAGCTCTGTGAAACCTGCGACGAGCTGCTTAGGGACGTTTGGCTCGACGGGCGGCATGTAGGGCGGCAGAAACAGTCGCGAACCAAAAGCGCCTTGTTGATGTATGTCGTGGACGATCTGCGGATGCCACACGTTGTGAATCTTGTCGACCGTGATCTGCGTCTCCACCTGCGTGAATGCATACCAGTCGCGATTGTTATCGTGACCGGTGTACTTGTGATAGAGCTCGGGAGGATCGGTGCCTTCGTAAGGCGTGCCGAGAGTTTTTTCATACCAGTCTTTGACGATGTCGACGCCGTCCGGATTTAGCGACGGAACAAGCAGAACGATCGTGTTGTCGAGAATCTTTTGAACGTCGGGTTCCGTCGACGAGGCGAGACGGTGCGCGATCAACGTGCTGGAGAGATATGAGCCGACTTCGGTCGAATGGATTCCGCAAGTGATCAGGACGATTGTTTTGCCGCGCTTGATTGAGTCTGCTGCTTTGCGGTCGCGTGTCGCGAGTGGGCCGAGTTTGCGAGGATCCGCAAGCTGGTCCTGGATGTCTTTGAACTCGTCGAGACGCGCGAGGTTTGCGGGCGAGCTGATGGTCGCCATCACAAACGGCTTGTTCATCGAAGTCTGGCCCAGGGTCTCGAAGACCACACGATCGCTGGCGCGGTCGAGTCGTTCGAAATAATCGATCACCTGGTTCCACGAGGCGAGTTTGCGATCGTCGCCGGGCGTGAAACCGAACACTTCGGCGGGCGCTGGAATTTTCGTCTGGGCTATCGCCACAGATGACAAACAGAGCAGGAGTAGAAGTAGCGCGGCTGTTCGAATGTGCATTGGCGCAGTTTATCAAAGGATAGGCAACCAAACGACAGCAGAACGGGCAGGGTTTGAGCGCCTCCCTGGAGTGCGGCGGCCTGGCGCCGCTTTGTTCCTCGGTCTCGTGATCGAATAC
>DASUPZ010000027.1:0-8159 GCA_036280855.1 Pyrinomonadaceae bacterium
TCCATGCTCGATTCGCAGCAAACCCGCATCCTGCCGGATGACTTGCGCTCGAGTGTGCCCACGACCGGCACAATCCTGCGCGATCGCTATCGTCTCGACACTGAACTCGGTCGCGGCGGAATGGGCACCGTCTACCGCGCCACCGATCTCGAACTCCAGCGCGAAGTCGCAGTCAAAATCCTCTCAGCCACCAGCCAGGGCTCCGACGCACGCGAACGACTGATCCGTGAAGCACGCGCCGCAGCCGCACTCAACCATCCACACATCGTCACGATTCACGACGTCGGCGAAGCAGCGGGCATGCCCTTTCTCGTCATGGAACTGGTCGCTGGACCACGACTCTCGCAGGCGCGACCGTCCGATCTCTCGCGCGTCGTTGCGATTGCAGTTCAGATCTGCGCCGCACTGGAACACGCACACGAAAACAGTATCGTCCATCGCGATCTCAAGCCAGACAACGTTCTTCTCTCCGGAACGAGCAACACAAGCACCGTCAAACTCGCCGATCTCGGACTCGCACTGCCGGCCTACGGCGCACGCATCTCGCGCGTAGGCGTGATCGTCGGCACTGCCGCGTACATGGCGCCCGAACAGGCACTGGGCCAAACCGTCGACGGTCGCGCAGACCTCTACGCGCTCGGCGTTTTGCTTTACGAACTCACGACTGGCCGCGTGCCGTTTACAGGCGACGATCCACTGACAATCGTTTCTCAACACGTACACGCGCCCGTCGTTCCGCCGCGCGTTCTTCGTGCCGACATACCACCGGCACTCGAAGCGATCATCGTGCGCCTGCTTGCGAAAGATCCCGCGCAACGATTCAGCTCCGCTGCTGAAACTCGCGACGCCCTGCTCGATTCGCTGAAAGACAAAGACGAGCTCACATCGACAGAAGGCGTTCCCGCGGTCGCGATTCTCGATGCACTCTCGCGTGGACGTCTCGTCGGCCGCAACGTTGAGCTCGCCGAAGCTCGCGAACTCTGGCAACGCGCTCGCGAAGGTCGCGGTCATGCAGTGCTTCTCAGCGGCGAGCCCGGCGCCGGAAAGACTCGTCTCGCACGTGAGATTACGATCCAGGCCGCAGTCGACGGCGCGCTCGTGCTGTCGGGCGGATGTTACGAGTATGAAGCCGCGACGCCGTACCTGCCTTTCGTCGAAGCCTTCCGCCGCTGGGTCCGCGAAGAAAAGAGTGACGACAAACTCCGTGAGAGCTTTGGAGACGCAACCGCGCTGATCGCAAAACTCGTCCCCGAGATCGAAACTCGTCTTGGTCCATTCACCGGCCGGCAGGAGCTCGCCCCGCACGAAGAACGCCTGCTCTTCTTCGACGCCGTGGTCCAGGTTTTTTCAAACATCGCGCGCCGGCAGTCGCTGCTTTTCTACGCCGACGATTTGCACTGGGCCGACCGCGGCACGCTCTGGCTCCTGGGCCACCTGCTGCGCCAGCTCCGGAACGAGCGCGTGCTGATCATTGGCGCTTATCGCGAAACCGAACTCGATCGCACACACCCGCTCGCGAAAGCATTAGTTGACTGGAACCGCGAACGACTGGTCACGCGCATCGCGTTGCGCCGCTTCAGCGAAACCGAAACAAGCGATCAGCTAAGTGCGCTGCTCGGCGAGAACGTGAGTGGCGAGTTTGCAGTTGCCGTGCACCAGGAGACTGAGGGTAACCCGTTCTTTGTCGAAGAAGTATTGAAGGCGCTGATCGAGCGGGGCTCTGTGCGACGCGAGAGCGGTCGCTGGCATCGATGCGACATGGACGAGTTGCTCATCCCGCAGAGCGTGAAAGAGGCAATCGGCAATCGCCTCGATCGCGTCAGTCAAAATTGCAACGAAGTGTTGCGTGTCAGCGCGATACTCGGCAAAGTTTTTACCTTCGACGAGCTCGCCGCTGCCGCCGAACAGAACGAAGACACCCTCCTCGATGCGCTCGACGAAGCGGTGAATGCACAACTGATCGCGCCCGGCTCAGGAGAGTCGTTCAGTTTTACTCACGACAAGATTCGCGAAGTGCTTTACGAGGAGCTGAACCCGATTCGCCGCCGCCGGCTGCATCGACATGTCGCTGACGCGCTCAAACAATCGCGTGAAAAGTTTTGTTGTGCGGTTGAGAAGCTGGCCCATCACTACATTCAGGCCGGCGATCACGAACAGGGACTTCACTACGCGAAACTCGCCGCCGCGGAAGCAGTGCGAGTGTTTGCATTCGACGAAGCGATTGCCGCCTACGGGCGCGCCCGCGACTGCGCCGAAGCTCTCGGACTAACGGAAGAACAACTCGAGCAGGAAGAAGCGATCGGCAAAGCGTTCATGCTGCACGGCGACACGATTCTCGCCGCCGAACACTTCGAGCGTGCTCTCGCGCTCGCAACCGAACCCGCCACACGCGCTCGTCTTCAGTGTCAGGCAGCAGCGTCGCTCGTCACCACCGGCGATCCGCGTGGTCACGAATACCTGCGTGAAGCTTTGCAGGTGCTCGATCCGGTTGCGAATCCGCTCGAAACGGCAAACGCACTCTCGACTGAAGCGCGCTTTCATCACCTCGCCGGGCGTCACAAGAAAGCGATTGAGTTGTTACTGCGCGCAAGCGAGCTTGTTGCGCCAACAGCGGACAGCGACAGCGTCAGCACCTTTGCCGCGCCGATGATCTCGCAGATTTACGCTTACACCGCCGGCGGTTATCAACATTATGGTCTTTTCGACGAAGGCGATCGCTGGGCCAGGCGCGCGCTTGAGTTTGGCCTCAAGCACAACGTTCTTTTCGCGCAAGCGTCGGGTCATGAGTTTCTCGGCGAACATGCTGTTAACAAAGGTAATTATGAGTTTGGTCTGGAGTGTGCCGAACGTGAGCTCGAGATTGCCGATCGACTCCACTCGCGCGAACGGCGCGCGTGGGTCCATTTCTACTCTGCGCACTGCCGGCTTCTGCTTGGTCAAGTCGAACGCGCCGAACAGGAATTGCTTAACGGCATCGCCATCAGTGAATCGATTGGTGAGAACCGGGCGCTGGCATTAATGAGATCAAACCTGGCAGTCGCGCAGGCGATGCAAGGCCGTCTGGACGAAGCGTTACAAACCGCTTCCGATACTTTGCAACGCTCGTCGCCCAACTTGATCTACAGTCACTTTGAAGCCATGCGATGTTTGGCTGAGGTCTATTTTCGTCGTGGTGAGTTGGACGAAGCCGAGCGGGTTTGTCGTGAGGCTGAAGAATTTCTGGCGCCGACTGAGTCGCGTATCGGCCGCCTGTGGCTTGGACCACTGTACATCCGAGTTTTGTTGCAAGCGGAGAAACGAACTGAGGCCGCGGAGAAACTCGCCGAGTATGAGAAGCTTGTTGCTGAATGCCAGTCGCCTCGGTTCAGTGCGGAAGCGGCGCACCTTGCTACCGTCGTTTCAAACTCTGAAAAAATTTAGTATGCGGAATTTTGACGCAGTTAGGTTTCGCCAACGAATAGCAAGAACAGCCAATCAAGATCGCTTGTAATGGATTTTCGCAAGTTATAGTCTTCGCACTTCCTTCCAGTCCAGGAACTAACCTCCCTTAGGACCAAGCTAGCCCTAAACTCGAAGTAATGCATGTAATGAAGTAACTCAAAATTCAACCTTAACTTCAGGCGAACGCTCGTCTGAATAGTTCCTCAACCCTCAATCTCACTCACAAGAGCAAGGGCTCCTCGAGTGACGTGCGCACGTGTGCGCCAGAAAGGAGAGACAATGCGAAAACACAGGTTGATATCTATCCTCGGAGTGCTGGTTGTCCTGGCACTTACAACGATGAGTACTGTCGAGAATCGTTTCATGCGTCTCGGATCAGACACAGCCTCCGCACAAAAAGCGATCGCAGCTACACAACTTGCGACGCAGGCAGACGGTCTGAGTTCGATCCCCGACCAGGAGACGAAAGCTCAAACCGACGTGGATCTGTTCCTCGACGCGGAGGAAGTTGAACGTCGCGCGGTGGCAGAGCAAAACTCCGACACCGATACGTCTACCAGCAGAGTTCCTGTTTCGTTCAAGCACGTGGCGCTTCCATTAAACGGTGGCGTCGATCATGCCGTGGCGGGTGTGGCGACCAGAAATTCGGGCCAGGGCGTCATCAGGCTGCGGGGCATACCGCCAGGTTCCACGCTGCTGAGCGCAGTGCTGGTGTGGGGCGACATCGGGCCGGCCCCGGGTGGAAACGTCGTGTTTGGACCCGATTGCGCTACCGGTGCAACATTCACCACGCAGCCGTTCGGAGCCACTCAACAACCGTGCTGGAACGGCCAGGGCCAGTTCTTCGGTTACATGGTAAACGTCACCGGCCAGATTTTGCCGGGCATCAACGGTGATTATCGAGTGAGAGGTTTGCGAACTGCGCTCGCTAACAACCAATGCCCCTGGGGCGATGGTAATTGCGCGGGACCTGGAAATGCGTTGCCGCTTTCGGAAGGTGCGAGTCTGATAGTTTTCTATTCAAACCCGTGCATTCCTAAAGCTGCTCAGCTTTACGTTTCACTTGGACCACGGATGTTCTCTGGTCCACATTCGGTAATTCACAACACGCTGCCTGCAATCAATGGCAACCTTCCAAACCTGAAGCACAGCAGGATCGGTGCTGACGGACAGGTGGGCGTAGCCAACTGCGGTCTGAGAGCGATACCGGCCATCACCGACGAGCGAACCTGGATCGAGAATCCGGCAAACAACACCTCGATTCAGATCAAGGGAGACGTGGGAGGCCTGAATCGCGATTCCGACTGGAACGGGTATGACGGCGAACCGTTGAACAAACTGTGGGATTCGCACACTGACATATTCGGGAGTGGCTCATTCCTTGCGCAGGGGGGAGGACTCAACTACCGGGTGCGGTACCTGTCACAGGGAGACTGTATCGTCTGGGTGGTCCACATCCTCGGCGTCAGGTAAATCCTGAAATCCTGTCCAGATGTGATCGACACCTGAGCGCGCAAAGCGATGGGCGGATTTGCATCCATGCTTAATCAACAACGCCAGTTCCATCGTGCGCCCAAGGGTCAAACTGAAGCGGCGGGCTCCGGCCTCCAGTGCAGGCCGGCCCGCTCGCTCAGCTTCGACTAACCAGCTTGCTGCATGGTCCAACGCCGACTGGGCAATGCGCGCACAATCTGCGAGCTCAGGATCGTGCGCCGTCTCAAGACAACCAGTAACAGCTGCTGAAAAGCGTATCAGTCCGGTCTTCCGATCGTTCTCGCCACTCTCGAGCGCGCGAAGCGCATCGAGCGCGAGCACGTTTGTAGTGCCTTCCCAGATCGGCAGCACCTGGCTATCTCGCAGCAACACCGGCAGCCCGGTGTCTTCCACGTAACCCGCGCCGCCAAATGTCTCCAGCACTTCACTCGACACCAGCACCGCCTGTTTTCCTGTGGTCAACTTCATGAGGGGCGTGAGCAGGCGCAACAAGTGTGCATCGTCTTCCGTGATCTCGCGCGTCTCGCTTCGTCCGGTTAACTCCGCAACATAGAAAGCAAAATGGAACGCCCCTTCAAACTCAGCCTGCAAACCCGCAAGCGTATCGCGGTGCAGAGGCTTTTCAGACAAATGCGAACCAAACGCAAAGCGTTTGCTCGCGTAGGCGTAGGTCAGCGCGAGGCCACGACGCATGAGTGCAACCGCACTGATGCCGTTCCATAAACGGGTGATGTTGAGAAGCGGTGTGATATTGCGAACGCCGTCCGTAGTTCCCTTCACCAGTTGCGCCGGCGTTCCGGTCAGGTTCAACTCACCCGTCGGAACCTTTCGTGTACCGAGTTTGTCTTTGAGCCGGTTGATCTCGATATTGCGCAACCGCCCGTGCTCGTCGCGTGTCTCGACATAGAAGAGAGCAAGACCGCGACCGCCCGGCGGATTGCCTTCGGGACGCGCAAGCGTCAGCGCCATCTGGGAAGTCGCTGCTGATGTGAACCACTTGCGACCGTAAAGTTGAAAGGTCCGTGCATCGGAAGTCGCTTTGGCGACTGTTTCTGATAGACCAACATCAGAGCCGCCGGTGAGTTCAGTCATCCATTGACCGGCAGTCCAGAATTGATCCGGATCGCGCGTGATCAGATGATGCACCGCACGATCGATAAGCTCCTGATTGCCTGAACCCAGAAGCGTGCGTGCGGCGCCGTCTGTCATGGCAAGCGGGCAACTGTAGATGTCAGTCGAAGGTGTGAACAGGTAGGCGAGGGCACACTGGTACACTCGCGAATAGCTGCCGTGCTTCTGCTCGTAAGCAGTAGCAACGACGCCGTGCTCGGCGGCAATGCACTCCGCACGTCGCCACAAAGGAGTCAGCTCGATCTTGTCGATACGATTTCCCCACGCGTCCCATTGCGTCAGCACGGGTTCGTTCAAACGATCGGCCAACTGCATCTCGTACAGCTCCGATCCCGCGAGCCGTCCCATCTCACACAGCGAGTCCTCGACGACGCGCAACACGTCAGCGGGCAGCACGCGCGCCAGGTACGAACGCAGCACGCGGTCATCTTCGTACTGATTGCCCAGCTTTGGAGGTTCCTGGAACTGCATCAAGGCGACAGATTACACGGATGTGCACAAATACAAAACTGCGGGTAGAATTGCGTCAGCCGACGTCTTAGTAGTTTAGCTCTCGTGACCTCATGACTACCGAACAGGAACAGGATCTCTTTCTCAAGTGTCTTCTTGAGGCAAACGTCGACGGCATCATCGCCTTTGATCGTGAATGCCGTTACACAACGTGGAATCGCGCCATGGAGCGCATCTCAGGCGTGAAGCGCGGTGAGGTGCTGGGGAAGTGTGCGTTCGATCTGTTCCCGTGTCTCAAGCAAACTGGGGAAGACAAGTTTTACATGGAGGCGCTCGCCGGGAAGAGTGTCGTGGCTGAGAACCGTCCCTACACGATCCAGCAATCCGGTGTAAGCGGCTACTTCGACGGTTACTACTCGCCGCGTCACGATGAAAAGGGTGAAGTGGTGGGTGGTGTTGCGATCATTCGCGACGTTACTGAACGCAGGGTCGTCGAAGCGTCAACCCTGGACGATCACAAGCGACTTGCCTTCCACGTTGAGAACACGCCGCTCGCGGTCATCGAGTGGGATCATGAATTCAAAGTGCTCCGCTGGTCTCCTGCCGCGCAAAAACTTTTCGGATGGAAAGCCGAAGAGGTCCTCGGAAAACGTTTTAGCGATTGGCAGTTCGTCGTTCCTGAAGACGTGGAGGCCGTGAAAGAAGTAGCCCATCGTCAAAACCACGGTCAGGAGCATCACGGCATTTCGCGCAACCGCAACTTCACGAAGCTCGGCACCATACTTCATTGCGAGTGGTACAACTCCGCGCTCTACAACGAAGCCGGCAAGCTGGTGTCCGTGCTTTCGCTCGTGCTCGACGTCACTCTCGCAACTCGCATTGAAGAAGCGTTGCGGAAGTCTGAGGCACAATATCGTTTGCTCTTTGAGTCGAACCCACAGCCGATGTGGGTTTACGATCTGCTGACGTTACGCTTCCTCGCCGTGAATGATGCCGCTGTGCGTCACTACGGCTACTCTCGCAGCGAGTTCCTTGACATGACGATCAGGGACATTCGCCCACCGGAAGACGTGAAGTTGCTCGAAGAATATCTCGCCTCTGACGGTCCCGATCCCAACAACGCAGGCGAGTGGCGACACCGCAAAAAAGACGGCACCGTTATCAACGTCGAGATCACCGCTAACCGTTTGAACTTCGGCGGCAGGTCTGCAGAGTTTGTCCTCGTTCATGACGTAACCGAGAAAAAGAAAGCGGAGACGGCGCTGCGCATCAGCGAGGATCGTTATCGCGATCTTGTTGACAACTCTCACGAGCTCATCTGCACACACGATCTCGAGGGCCGGGTGCTTTCAGTGAATCCCTGGGCTGCGCGTGTGCTCGGTTACCCGCAAAACTCTCTGGTCGGGATCAACATCCGTGACGGTCTCTTGCCCGAGTATCGCGAAAAGTTTGATGAATACATGCATACGGTGAAGACCGAAGGCTCGGCGCGCGGCGTGATGAAGGTCCGCACTGCGACTGGCGAGATCAGGCTCTGGGAATACTACAACACGCTGCGCACTGAAGGAGTCGAGAAGCCGATCGTGCGCGGTATGGCCCACGATGCGACGGAGCGTCGCCAGGCCTTGAAGCGCGAGAAAGAA
>DASUPZ010000028.1:0-5955 GCA_036280855.1 Pyrinomonadaceae bacterium
ACGAAGAAAACGGATCTGCTGATCATGACCGGCGATCCGCAGAAAGTTGCGCCGAATGGATTGTCGCTCGCGGTTTCTCCGTATCGAGTCAACACGTTCTCGCCGCTCGCGGGCATCAAGAGTTTGAACTATCTCGATCACGTGCTTTCGTGGGAAGAAGCACAGAGCCGCGACTTCGATGAAGCAGTCGTGTTGAATGAACGAGGCGAGATCGTGTCGGCCACGACTGCGAATCTGTTCTGGGCCAGGAACGGCACGCTTCACACGCCCGCGTTGAGCACCGGCGCGCTCGCGGGCGTCACGCGCGAGTGTGTGATCGACATTGCCGGAAAGCGTTTCATACCGATGCTCGAAGGGATTTATGAGATGGCGGATCTTACTGACGCGGATGAAATTTTTTTGACATCCTCGAGTTTGGGGGTCGCCCCGGTGACAACTTTCGATTTTCGTCGGTACGCGCCCGGAAGTCTTACAGAAATCCTTAGACAGGATTTTCAGAATTTGCACGATTAGCAAGATTGCGATAAGTTCAGCCACATGAGCACTGTCACCCAAGAAACTCCTGAAACGACCGAACCAAAGACAAACAAATGGGTTTACCTCTTCGACGAGGGGCCGGGCGACGACAAGTCGCTCTTAGGCGGCAAAGGTGCGGGCCTTTGCGAAATGACGCAGGCCGGATTGCCCGTGCCGCCGGGTTTAGTCGTCACCACCGAGGCCTGTAACGCGTTCTTCGATAACGATAAAAATTTTCCCGAAGGATTGTGGGAGCAGGTGACGGAAGCGCTCGGAAAGATCGAGGAGAAGGTGGGCAAGCGGTTTGGCGATCCGAAAAACCCTTTGCTCGTTTCCGTCCGCTCGGGAGCCGCGTTTTCGATGCCCGGCATGATGGACACGGTTCTGAACCTCGGTTTGAACGAAGAGACCGTGCAGGGTTTGGCCGAGCAGACGGGTGATTTGCGTTTCGCACTCGATGCGTATCGACGGTTCGCGGGATTGTTTGGCGAGATCGTGATGGGCGTTGCGCACGAAAAGTTTGAGCGAGTGCTCGATCGGTTCAAGAAGCAGACGGAGGGTGGAAAAGACACCGACCTGAGACCCGATCACCTGCGCGAGATTATCGCCGCCGAGAAACAGATCATCCTCACCGAACACTCTGCTATCCCCGAAGATCCTTACGAGCAACTCCGCGTTGCCATCATGGCAGTGTTCAATTCGTGGATGGGCCGTCGCGCGATCGACTATCGACGCGTAAACCGCATTTCCGAGACACTCGGTACCGCCGTGAACGTGCAGGCGATGGTCTTTGGCAACATGGGCGCAGGCAGCGGCACCGGTGTCGCCTTCACACGCAATCCGTCGACAGGCAAGAAAGAACTCTACGGCGAGTATCTGCTGAACGCGCAGGGTGAAGACGTCGTCGCCGGCATACGCACGCCGCATCCTATTCACGAACTGAAGAAG
This sequence comes from Pyrinomonadaceae bacterium, assembly GCA_036280855.1. Classification (GTDB taxonomy): domain Bacteria; phylum Acidobacteriota; class Blastocatellia; order Pyrinomonadales; family Pyrinomonadaceae; genus PSRF01. Next base: position 1,465 of record DASUPZ010000028.1, read on the forward strand.
GAGCTGCCCGAAGTCTACGACCAGTTTGCGTCAATTGCTTCCCTCCTCGAGCAACATTACGGCGACATGCAGGATTGCGAGTTTACGATCGAGCGCGGCAAACTCTGGATGTTGCAGACGCGCACGGGTAAACGCAGCGGCGCTGCGGCTGTGCGGATCGCAGTCGACATGGTTTATGAAAAACTGATCGACCAAGAGGCCGCCGTCAAACGCGTCACACCTGAGCAACTCGATCAACTCCTGCATCCGACCGTCGATCCAAAAACTGACGCGTCCGTTCTCGCCACCGGTCTTCCGGCGAGTCCCGGCGCGGCGCAGGGCCAGGTGGTTTTCAGTCCGGATGAAGCTGAAGAGATGGCGCACGAGGGCAAGCAGGTTGTGCTCGTTCGTCAGGAAACCAGTCCCGACGATTTTCACGGCATGGTCGCCGCGCAGGCGATCGTCACTGCACGAGGCGGCATGACCAGTCACGCAGCCGTCGTGGCGCGTGGCATGGGCAAAACGTGCGTGAGCGGCGCCCAGGCGTTGAACATCGATTACGGCCAGCAGCAGTTCACTGTTGACGGAACAGTTGTTACCAAGGGTGATTGGATCACGGTTGACGGATCGACCGGGCGTGTATTTTTAGGACAGGTGCCGACGATTCAACCCACACTTGGAAATGAATTCTATAAGCTGATGACGTGGGCGGATAAGTTTCGCCGCCTTCGCGTCCGCGCAAATGCCGACACCCCGCTGGACGCGAAGACCGCGCGACAGTTCGGCGCTGAGGGTATTGGCCTCTGTCGCACCGAGCATATGTTTTTCGGCGACAGACGCCTGGCCGCGATGCGCGAGATGATTCTCTCGGAAGGTCTCGGCGCACGTGAGAAGGCGCTCGAAAAGTTGTTGCCGTTGCAGCGCGGCGATTTCATCGGCATCTTCCGCGAGATGGCCGGGCTTCCAGTCACGATTCGTTTGCTCGATCCACCGTTGCACGAGTTTCTGCCAAACGCTGAAGAGCTGATGAGTGAGCTTTCAGAGTTGAAGATGAAGCTGAAAGCCGCGACCACGTTGAGCGACATGGACCACGTGCTCGACGAGATCGATCACAAGCGTGCACTGCTGCGACAGGTGAATCGCATTCGCGAAGCGAATCCGATGCTGGGTTTTCGTGGTTGTCGTTTGGGACTTCTGTTTCCTGAAGTGACGCGTATGCAGTGTCGCGCGATCTTCGAAGCCGCATGCAAGGTCCAGGGCGAACGCAAGAAGGTCGAGCTCGAGATCATGGTGCCGCTCGTGTCCGTCAGCGAAGAGTTACGACAGCAGGCGGAGTTGATTCACGAAGTGGCGCGACAGGTGATGGGCGAACATGGCATGACGATCGAGTATCTCGTCGGCACGATGATCGAGTTGCCGCGCGCGGCGTTGATGGCGGATCGCATCGCTGCGCATGCGCAGTTTTTCTCGTTTGGAACAAACGATCTCACGCAAACGACGTACGGCTTGAGCCGCGACGATTCCAGTCGCTTCTTACCAAACTACATTGAGCGCAAGATCATGCGAGACGATCCTTTCCAGGTGCTCGATCGAGACGGTGTGGGCCAGCTCGTGCGGCTTGGCACTGAGCGTGGGCGCAGCGTTAAGCCGGAGTTGAAAATCGGAATTTGCGGCGAGCACGGCGGCGATCCACAGTCGATTGCGTTCTGCAACGAGATTGGTCTCAACTACGTGAGTTGCTCGCCGTTTCGTGTGCCTGTGGCGCGTCTCGCGGCTGCGCAGGCGGCTTTGAATCCAACTTCGGAAGAAACGATCAGCGCGCAAATCTAGCTCGACATCACTACAACGCCCGTGGATATCTGTGGCCAAAACGTCGAAAGATCTCGAGGAGTTAGCAGAGCGCATTCAGCTCCGGCTGGATGAAAGTTTTGTCGGGATTGGTTCGGAAGTTGCCGACCTTCCACCTGAAGACCTCGCCGAATTACTCAATCAACTGAACCTGGCGGAAGCAGCGGCGATCGTTCCCATGCTTCCGCTCGCGCGCTGCATCGAGCTTTTGGATCAGCCGACGATGCGCCGTCGCGGGGCAATCCTCGGACAACTCGATCCCGCTCGTTCGGCGGCGATCCTCGAAGGGCTTTCCGCCGACGAGCGCACCGACGTCATTCAAAGAATGGGTGTGCATCAGCGCCATCGTGTGCTGGCGAAGATCGGTCCTGAAGTGCGCGCCGAGCTGGAAGAGCTGCTCCAGTATCCGGACCACACCGCCGGCGGCATTATGACGACGGAGTTTGTGCGGTTCGATCCGAAGATGACTGTCGCCGATGCGTTGCGGCACATTCGTGCTGTCGCTCAGGAGAAGGAATCGATCTACGCGTGTTACATCATGGACCCGGAAACGGATCGTCTAATCGGCGCTGTGTCGTTGCGGGATCTGGTGATGGCCGAGCTCGATCGCCCGTTGCTCGAAATCGTTCGACGCAAGCCGGTGACGGTGAATGCGCTCGACGATCAGGAAGCGGTCGCCCAGAAGATTGGGAAGTACAACTTGCTTGCGGTGCCCGTCGTGGAGCAGGACGGAAGCGTCGTTGGGTTTGTGACGGTTGACGACGTGATCGACGTTTTGATCGAGGAGCAGACCGAAGATCTATTGCGCATGGCGGCGGTTGAGCCGGGCGCTATGGATAAGCCTTACTTTGACAATCCTATTTTTCGTGTTGTGCGAAAACGGATTGGATGGTTGTTGCTGTTGTTTGTCGCAGGCACGTTGACGAGTGCGGTGTTGCATCGTTTCGAGAGCGAACTCGCGGCTGTAGTTGCGCTTGCGATCTTTATTCCTCTCTTGATTGGCACTGGTGGAAACGCTGGCGCTCAGACCGTGATGACTGTGATTCGCGCCCTTGCGCTTGGTGAATTAGGCGTGCGTCACGCGTGGCGCGTCGCGTTGCGCGAGGCGACGACGGGCATGCTGGTGGGTTTGATGGTGGCGCCCATCGCCTTTGGGCAGGCGCTGCTTTGGAATGCGCCGATGGCGCTCGCGTTGACTGTTGCGGTGACGATGTTTGCGATCTGTGTGTGGTCCACGACGGTCGGCTCGCTGATTCCGATTTTGGCGCAACGCATGGGCGTCGATCCGGCGGTGCTTTCAGCGCCGCTGATCACCACGCTTGTGGATGCGACGGGGCTGGTTATTTATTTCACGATCGCGAAGGCCATCCTCGGCGTTTGACATGATTTACAAGATTTTCAGGATTTACATGTAAATCTTGAAAATCCTGTAATCCTGTCTCACTTGATTCGCTGAAAAGCGAACGTCACGGCCTTTGTGCCCTCACCGCCGTCGATCGTCGCCGTCAGCGCATCACCTTCCCCTTTTCGATAAATCACCCTCTTCGGAAAATCATGCTGCGGGTTTTCAAACACTGCCTCAGTCGCCGACACGCGCGTGAGTTTGAAATCCGTTCCCGGACAACGCGCCTTCGGATGCGCCACGTAAAAAATTCCATCTGCACGCTGCTCGATCCGCAAGTATTCAAATTCCACAGTCTTATCACCAGCAACTGTCCGCCCCATTCCCATCATCGTCCCACCCGCCGCTGTGGTCCAATGTTCTTCAACCTGCCTCGCACCCGGCGCACTCTGCCAACTCCCCACCATCCACGCAAGATCCGCGAGCGTCGGAGTTTGAGCAGGCGCTTGCCAGGTGCGGCCGTCGGCATACTGAATGCGGACGAGGTTAATCCGTTCCGTGAAACGATTGCGCTCGTCGAGATTCAGCGAGGTGACGCTGACTGTGTGTGTGGGTGGTGAGGTGATGGTGACGGTCAGCTCTTTAGTTTTTCCAGCGCCGATCTGCTCGTCGCTTGTGAACTGCTGCCGCCCGACTTCGTTCTCTGTTCCGCGTTCGTAAAATACGTGGTCCCAATCGAGTTGTGTGATAGCCGCGGTGTGGTTGTTTTTGATCCTGGTTTTGTAGATGAAGTAGTACTTCGACGGCGCCTGCTCTCTTTGCGTCGCGAGATTCGCGGCATCGGCTTTCGCTTCGCGCTTGGCTCGTTCGCCTCCGCCGATTGCGACACGTCGCTCGTTACGCGTGCGTGAACGCATCTCGTCGAAGTTTTCTAATGGACCACCGAAAGGATCGCGTTCCCAGCCGATGCGCACTTTGCTCCAACTCGCTTTGACGATCTCGACGGAAGCGGTTTCCTGTGGGAAGACAAGGGACATGCATAGAAGAAAAAATAGCAGCGGCATTGGAAGCTCCTTTCAGGACGAGGAGGATACCATGATAACCCTTTCAGGGTTGATGAGGTGTTTGAAACAGGAACCCAGGGTTGTCGCTTGCGCTCCAACCCTGGGCTGCAATTAGCCAACGCCTTCGGCGTAATACTGAACTCAGCAACCTTCGGCGTAATACTGAACTCAGCAGCCTTCGGCGTAATACTGAACTCGGCGTTAAAAGACGTAACGCAGGCCGACGACGACGCGGCGATTGCCTCCGTCTGTTCCCCA
>DASUPZ010000029.1:0-3376 GCA_036280855.1 Pyrinomonadaceae bacterium
TCGATCCGAGAGTTTGAATACCAGGGAGCGCACATGTGTGTTTACCCGATGAAGGTAAACCAGCAGCGCGCCGTGGTCGAAGAATATCTTCGCGAGGGTTCCCGCTACGACTTCGGACTCGAAGCAGGTTCGAAAGCCGAGCTGTATGCTGCGCTCGCGCTCGAACAGCCGGGCGACAGCCTGCTCGTACTCAATGGTTTTAAAGACCAGGAGTTCATCGAACTTGCTTTCGCCGGCGCCAAGGTCGGAAAGAAAGTAGTGATCGTGATCGAGAAGCTGAACGAACTCGATCACGTTCTCAACGTCGTCGAGCGTCATGAAGGCGCGCTGCCGATGCTCGGCATGCGCGTAAAGCTCTACTCGAAGGGTTCCGGCCGCTGGGAAAAGTCGGGTGGCGAGGCCGCAAAGTTTGGACTGACGACGACCGAGTTGCTGGAAGTGATCCGGCGTCTCGAAGAAGCCGACCGCGTGGACATGCTCAAGCTGCTCCACTTTCACATCGGCTCGCAGCTCACTGACATCAAGCGCATCAAGAATGCGATGAAGGAAGCCGCGCGTGTCTACGCGAAGGTTTACCAGATGAAGATTCCCATCGAGCTGCTCGACGTCGGCGGCGGCATGGCCGTTGACTACGACGGCTCGAGGACTGCGTTTGACTCGTCTGCAAATTACACAGCGCAGGAGTTTGCGAACGACGTTATCTACACGATCAAGCAGGTGTGCGATGACGAAAACGTTCCGCATCCGACGATCATCCAGGAGTCGGGGCGTTTCCTCGCTGCTTATCACGCGATCCTCGTGACAAACGTTCTCGACGAAATCGAAACAGTCGTCGAAGACATCACTCCCATCGAGATCGATGAAGACGATCCACAGGTTGTGATCGAGCTGGGCGATTTACGCGAATCAATCACCGTCAAAAACTATCGTGAGTACTATCACGACGCTCTCGAACACCGCGAAGAGTTGTTCACGTTATTCAATCTCGGCTTGATCTCACTCGAAGATCGCGCCAAGGGTGAAGTGCTCTTCTGGGACGTTTGCGAACGCGCAGACAAGTACGCGCAACAGGCAAAATACGTCTCGGAAGAATTTGGCGACCTGCGGCGACTGCTGTGCGCCAAGTACCTGACAAACTTCTCCGTGTTTCGTTCGGTGCCGGACCACTGGGCGTTGGACCAACTGTTCCCAATCGTTCCGATTCACCATCTCAACAAGACGCCGAGCGAATACACCACGTTGTGTGACATCACCTGCGACTCTGACGGCATCGTCGACAAGTTTGTCGATCTGCATGACGTCAAACAGGTGCTCGAACTCCACGCACTCAACCCGGACGAGCCTTATTACCTTGCATTCATGCTGGTCGGTGCGTACCAGGAAGTGATGGGAAACAATCACAACCTTTTCGGCGCGCCGCACGAGGCGCACATCCACATCGACGAGGATGGCTTTCTGATCAAGAAGGTCATCAAGGGAACGACTGTCGGCGCCGCAGTCGAACGTGCTCGTTACGAGCGCAGCTATTTGCACGATGGTTTCCGGCGGTTGATCAACCGTCGCGTGAAAGACGGCGAGTTGAGTGAGGCCGACGGCGCCGAACTGGCCCAATTCTACGAGTCACGTTACGAGGCTTATACCTATCTCGCGGTGAACGGCGTGAAGTCCCGTTCCAGGCGCAAGACCGATTATTAATTATGTAATACCAGCAATAAGCGAAACGCTAGTCCGAGAGGTTCACAACCTGCATGGTCACTCAACGTAAACCAAAAGCATCGAAGTATTTGACCACTCCCACGCGTCCAGTCCAGGTGGATCGCGATCGTTCGGTGGCCGGACTCCTCGAGAAGATGGAAGGCACAGGCTTCGGAGGACGGCAACTCGCCGAAGCTCATCGCATCTGGCTCGACATGCTGGGCGACAACACGACGATCATGGTGGCGGCTTCAGGTGCCCTCATACCGGCGGGAATGCGCCGTTTGCTGGCTTATGTAATCAAGAATCGCTTCGTCGATGTGCTGGTCCTTTCCGGGTCGTTGCTCTTTCACGATCTGCATGAAACTCTCGGGCGTTATCACTTTCAGGCACACCCAACGATGACCGACGCGGAATTGGAATCCGCCCAAATCAGTCGCATGTGGGACCTGCTCGCCAGTGACGAAGAATATCGCGAGGCGAAAGAGTGGATTGGCGGGTTTACGAACCAGTTGGACCAGACGCGGGCATACTCGGCACGTGAGTTTTTACACCTGCTCGGTCGCGAGCTTGCCGAGATTGCTTCCGAAGACGGCGTACTCACTTCTGCTTACAAAGCGAAGGTGCCGATCTTCTGTCCCGCGATCGCAGATAGCGGTCTCGCAGTGGGTATCGCCGGCGCACGCTTTGAAAAGAAAAACAACTTCATGTTCGACGTCATTCAGGACGTGCTCGACATGATGAACGTGATGGTCAGCGCGCGCGTGTCGGGAATCCTGAATCTCGGCGGCGGCACGACGAAGAGCTTCATTCAACAATCGGCGCTCTCATCGTTCCTGCAGAAAGAGCACCATCACGGCCACAAATACGCCATTCAGATCTCTACTGACGCTCCACATCCGGGTGGGAGATCAAACGCCGTCTCGTTTGATGAAGGCTTGATCTACGGAAAACTCGCGCGCGGCGCTCACACCGCCTATGTACCCTGCGACGCAACGATCGCGCTTCCAATATTGATCACTTCCCTCTCGCAAACGGCGGCGAAGTACATGAAGGGGCGCAAGAAACCAAACTTCCAGTTCGGCCGCGAACTAACAATCGAATCCTCTTGAAGATTTGGCCGTATCCGCGCTAATCCGCGTCTTATCCAATCAGCGCCAATCCGCGTACCCGGTTTCGCTGCGCGTACATTTCCTTATCCGCCAACTCGATCGCCTGGCCCAGGTCCGTCAGCGACTTAAATCCGGCAACGCCGTGCGAGACGGTCACCTTTACCGGCATTCCGATCCAGCGCTCGCAGTTCTCCGCAAGTATCTCGTTTAGGTTTTCCATGCGGCGGCTGGCTTCGGCCTCAGGCAGCTTAAACATCAACACGAGAAACTCGTCGCCGCCCCAGCGAAACAGCATATCGTCCGCACGAATCAACGAACGCATTGCACGCGCAACCGAGCGGATCGCTTTGTCGCCGGCTGTATGGCCAAACGTGTCGTTGATCGGTTTTAGATTGTCGATGTCGATTACCGCCACACTGCCGGAGGTCACAACGTCGTGGTCGCCCTCGGGCCTGCGCAAGAGAGAGTGAAACGCGTGACGATTCAAAGCCTCTGTCAGCGGATCCATTTGCACGAGTAGCTCGAGTTGATCGCGCGCATCCGTCAGTTTTCGATTTGCCATCTCCACT
>DASUPZ010000030.1:0-5278 GCA_036280855.1 Pyrinomonadaceae bacterium
CGCTCGAACATATGGGTATCCTCCCCAAAACAAACGTGACGATAGTCAGCAACTTTCGAGAGGTGTACCGGTCGAGACAAGCATTCCGGTAAGGGCCTGTTCATGCTTTTACCAAGCTTCTGAAGAGGGGTCAATAACGAAAAAAGTCTTTATTTCTTTAATGACAGGATTCTGGTCAACGTGAAAGAATTCGGTCACATAGGCAGAGCGCGATCGGTCTTTTTGGTGGCGGGATTGAAGAACTGCGAGGCAGACAAAACAACAGGATTAACAAGATCAAAATCTGATCCTGCTAATCCTGTTGAGTCCTGGTAATCCTGTTACTACTTGACCTGAAACTCTACCGAATGGACCACCGGATCAGCTCCGGCGGTGAAGAAGAGTTTGTAGACGCCAGTGCTTAGTCCCGTCGTCTTCAGGTTCAGGATGTATGAACCGTTGTCGAAGCGGAAGTTGTTGTCGGCGTTTGAGCTTCCTGACGTGATCACGTCCCCGTCAATGGAGGACGAAACCTTTTGGACATTAAGCGCCTGAAGAACGATATCCGCCGACGACACGTTGTTTCCATTCACGTCGCAAAGCTGCAGCTTGATCGGATACGTGCCTCCACTCTTAACTGCCTTCTCCGGATCGTACAGCAGGCAGATATTGAACGTGACAGACAACGTCGCCGTGTCAGTGCTCGGACTCGTGAATGGACCACCACTGAACTCGCCCGTGATCGTGAGTGCCTGCGGTGTGGTTCCGCCCGGCAGAGTGTAATTCGCCGTTGCGACGCCTCCCGAAACGTTTCCGACCACCGGTGAGCCAACTACTGCGTTCGCCGCATTCCGCACCGTAAATGTCACAGTGCCTTCGTTCACGGTCCCCGCACCAGTCGAAACAGTGGCACTCAGCACCACGGTCTGATCGGATGGACTGAACACTGCCGTTGCATCCGCAACAGTCGTGGTCGTCGCTGCCGTTGCGAACTTGAAGTAACCAACCGCCATGTCGTGATCCGAGTTGCGCTCGGGCCTCGTGGCGTCACCGGCGAACAACGGGCCTTCAGGGAAGTCGGTGTTGTTGCGCGCGATGTGATAACGCTGAAGGATCGACGAAGCAGCCGTGTTGATGACGAAGTGATCGATCGCCTGCGGCGTTCCTTCGAAGATGAAGCTGTAACGCTGGTCGGCAGGCAAACTATCCGTCAGGTTGATGAAGTTGGGATTCACGAGATCCGGGCTCGCGTCAACAACCATCTGATCGTCCGCGGTCGGCATACCCTTGATCGTCGCGACCGGATCGGTGTAGCCGTCGTTGAACTGATACGCGTTGTAGTCACCGATCGAGAGAATCGGAGTGCCCGGATTTGCTGTTTGCAGATCCTGGAGCAGGTCCGCAAGAAACTCGCTCTGCGCCTTGCGTTTGGCGCGTACGCGATTACCTTCGGCTCCAACTACCTCGATGTCGATGAACGAACGCAGGTGATTGATGATCACGATCACCTGGCGCGGGTTAGGACTCAAAGCGTCAACCGTACCCGTCAATACGAGTGGCGGCCGATCGTTGAGCAACGCGGGTTGGCCATTGTTGGGATCGATGAACGTGTTGCAGGTTGCTGCCGTTCCATCGCAACCGGCAAGCTCTTCCTGGACCACGCTATCGATCTGGACGCGCGACGTCTTCACGAGGAAAGCCACGTCCTGATCGGCGTCTTCCGACGCCCCGTCGGCTTCCACTAAACGCGCTTCATAGTGCACACCGGAGATGTTCTCAATCTCGACTGCAAGTGCCTGCAGATCGGCGAGGTCGAAGATCTCGATCGAGCCGATGATGTCAGGCAGATGCAGCACGTCGCGGATCGCAAGCGCCGCTTTCTGGCGTTGCGTCGCGTTGTTGTTGAAGTTTTCGATGTTGAAGCCGGCAACCGTAAACTCTCCCGCCGCGGGCGTGGGCACGGGAACCGCGCTCATGTTGGCCGTAGCGCCGGGCGTTGTTTGCGGCAACACCTTGTAATCGTTGAACGTGAAGTCGAGTGGTCCGGTTATGCTCGACAGCGTCACATTCGAAGTCACGTTAAGCCTGGTCGAACCGACGAGACCGTCCGTGTCGACCATGATCCGTTCAGGATTCTCATCCCAGCGCGGAATACAGCAATCAGGAACTCCCGACGTCGGATCCGGAGGAACCGTTAAAGAGATCTCGATACCCGGCTCGCGCATCGGACGCGCAACGCCTTCGAGCACGGTGAAGATCTCACCAAACTCGTTGGTCGGCGCGACTGACACGAGACTGTCGGCATGCATGCGCATACCTTCGAAGCGCTCGAGCTGAGTGGTTGGACCAGCCGGATCGAGAATCGTCGTGGTAAGCACGATCGCCGCGGGCAGCGGATTGCCACTCGAAGTGATCGAGACGTTAGCCGCGGAGCTCGCGATCTGCGTCAGGTTGAAGAATTCTGTTGCATTACCCGTTACGGTTACAGCATCGCCGACAGTCACCGCCGGCAAGCCGCCGACGAAAACGAAGATGCCTTCCGAAGTGTTTGGATCAGCATCGACGGTGGCATCCGGTTCCTGGATGAAGAAGCCGTTTGACTTGCGGCCAGTCACGATGCCCGACGTAATCACGCCTTGTCCGTTGAAAGGTGAAACCAAGCCATTGCCCTGAATCTCATGAATTTTCGCGACTACAGGCGGTGCCGGGCAGTTGTTTGCAGCGTCGGGCGTCGGCGAACGCGCGATGTACGTGTTGGTGTTTCGTGCACCGCCGTCACCATTTGGACAACGACCGATTGAATCAGCGTCAGGCGCCGTTCCACTTGATTCGTCAACCTGTGGCTGGCCCGCATTCAGTAGAACGGCTAAACCTGGATCATCTGGATCTGCGGTGTCATAAACCACAGCATCGCGAAGATTAGCTGTCGTTACTAATGTGCCGTTGGGGAAGTTCGTAGCGTTAGCCGCGTAAAGCGCGACTGCGTCTTCTCCGTTCTGCAAGAGACCGTTTGCGAATACGAGATCCTCGTTGGACAGTCCAATGTTTCCGAGCACGAAGTAACCATTCGCATCCGTGGTCCGTCCATCAAGATCAAAAGCAGCATAAGAGGTATCGCCATTGCCGTTGAAGAACACGACAACTAAACCATCGAGTGGGGTGTTGCCCACACCACCGTCGTAGAGTTCTACAAACTCGGCAACGTCGGTCCCTGGTGTGTCTGAATCGATTTCGTTGATGATCACGTTGTTCGCGACTGGTGAAGGCGACGGCGTTGGCGATGGCGTCGGAGTGGCTGTCGGCGTTGGGGTCGGACTTGGTGCACCACAACCCGTGATCGAGTTCTGTGGATCACTTGGAGTGATCAGTTGGAAGTCGGCAGCGTTGTTGTCGGTGTCAGTGCCACTTCCAAGCGCGCCGCCGGGCTTACGCTCGTAACCACGATTTAGATTACTGGTGCCAAGATTCGCTAAAGGTGTTCCTTCCTTGAAGGCCGAGCCTGTGCTCATGCCAACCTGATCAACTATCGTGTTGTCAGGCAGAGTGAGTGCGATTCCTCCATCGTCGGTTATACCGACTGTATACGTTTGGTCTCCTGGCACGGCGCCGCTGTATGGACCGCCGGTGGGAGAGGCGTTAGTTACCAGATAATGGCAGCCGGATTGGAGTATCGTGCCCGCGGTAATCGTGGCCCGGTCGGAAATTGTGCCCGAGGAATTCGAGCCTCGGATCTTCCAACCGCCGATGGCAACCGGAGCTCCGGAGAGATTGTAAAGCTCGACGAATTCGTCAGCCGCACCATTTGGTCCGCGCACGCGAAACTCGCTAATGACGATGTTGGTCGACACTGCCTGAACTCGTGACGAGAGATCAAACAGTTGCATGAGACCGAAAACTGTAAGAATTACGATTGCGAACGTAATCGGGGCTTTGAAACGCATAAATATATTCCTCACGAGCAGCAAAAACGGTTACAAGTCTCCGCACGTTATTTGAGAGGAATACCGGAGGAACAGTGAGGCCGGTAGGAAAAAAATGTGCCCTGCCTTTTACCAGTTAAATGGGTGTGGGTCAAGTTAAGGAAGTCTTAAAACAGGCCACGAAGAAGCACAAAATGCGCAAGTGGTTGAAAATGTAAGTTCGGGGCTGATCATTTGCGCTTTTTGCGCGGTTTTGCGGCATAATGCACGGACGGAGGAACCCCTTTCTTACCTTGATTATTCAGTCGATCGAACTGCGCGAAATTCGCCTGCCTCTGATTCACTTTTTCGAAACCAGCTTCGGCCGAACCACTGAGCGACGCATTCTGCTGGCGCGTTTGACTGACACTGACGGTGCCGAAGGCTGGGGTGAGTGCACGGCGGGCGAAGGTCCTTTTTACAGCGACGAGTGGACAGAAACCGCGTGGTTTACGTTACGTGAATTCCTCGCGCCGATGGTGCTCGGAAAAGAGATCGACAGTGCCGCTGGTGCTCATGCGTTGATGCGACCGGTGCGCGGTCATCGCATGGCGAAAGCAGCACTCGAAACTGCCTGCTGGGATCTCGAAGCAAAGCGTGCCGGCGTGCCTTTGTGGAAACATCTCGGTGGCTGTCGCACCGAGGTCGCCTGCGGAGTTTCAATCGGAATTCAGGACACGCCTGAGATCCTTCTCGAAAGGATCCGCCGCGAAGTTGACGCCGGTTATCAACGCATTAAGATCAAGATCAAACCCGGCTGGGATTTGAAGATCGCCGAGCGTGTGCGCAAAGAGTTTCCCGACATACGCTTGATGGGTGATGCAAACTCAGCTTACAAACTTTCCGATGTGCCGCTCTTCCAGCAACTCGATCAGTTCAACCTGATGATGCTCGAGCAGCCACTCGCGCACGACGACATCTTCGATCACGCAACCCTGCAACGTCAGATCCAGACGCCTGTTTGTCTCGACGAGTCGATCCGCACCCCCGAAGATGCAACCCATGCGATCGCTTTGGGCTCGTGCAAGATCATCAACGTCAAACTAGGTCGCGTCGGTGGACACGCCCACGCGAAAAGAATCGAGCAGGTGGCGCGCGAGAATGAGATCCCGATCTGGTGTGGCGGCATGCTCGAGTCGGGAATCGGCCGCGCTCACAACATCGCGATGTCGACATTGCCAGGCTTCACTTTACCCGGCGACGTTTCAGCCAGTGCCCGTTACTGGGAAGAAGATATTATCGAGCCGCCGGTGCGCGTCAGCGAACGCGGCACGATTATGGTGCCTGAATCACCGGGTATCGGGTTTGCAGTTAACTTGCCGCGCATCGAAGCGCTGACC
>DASUPZ010000031.1:0-5558 GCA_036280855.1 Pyrinomonadaceae bacterium
TGCTTCTGAGCGTGGAAGTTCATGGCCGCGAGTTCTTCAGGCGTTCCTGTTTCAGGAATCGCTTTCGCGTCAGCTACCAGGATTTCCTTGCTGAAGTCGAGACGCGTCTCAACGCTCTCGGCCTCGCCGCCGACGATGATGTGACGTGGTAAACCACCGTCGTCGATCGTGTCGAGCGGCGGGTGTGGCGGACGGTGTCCGGCTACGCCCGGAATGTAAAACGGAAAACCTTTGAACTCCGCGGTTGGCATTGGCGGCATCGCGATCGTCGGAAGCGGCACGAGCGCGGGGATCGGAGTGCCGTCTTTGATTTCGCCGTCCGGCAAAGCGCGCGCGCCGGCAACTGGACGGCCATCGCCGTCTAGCTGTGTGCCTTCTTCGAAAACGTCGTGTGTGCGCCACATTTCCCACATGCCCTGGGCGAAGTGTGGATAGAAGTGGCAGTGGAAGATCGAGTCGCCCGGCGTCTTGTTACGGTTACCAGAGCCGCCGTGCGCGATCTCAGTAGTAAACGAATAGCCTGGTCCAAATGCCTGGCTATCGAGATAGCTCGAGTTGTCGCTGTCGGGAGTGTTCAACCACTGGTGCGCGTGCAAGTGGTGAATGTGGTGTTCTTTCGGACCTGCATGGACCACACGCATCTTGACGTGGTCGTTGAGATAGCTGTGATGCACGTTTGATGGATCATCCGGGAACAGGACCTTGGTCGCCTTCGCGCCCTTGATCAAGTTGCCGTCGCCGTCTTTCGCGTTGGCTGGAACGTCGACGATCTGCGCCGGGTCGCCGACAGCCCACGCCGAAAGAAAGAAGTCTTCATACTTACATTCAGTGCAGTTCGCCATGGGGCCGACGCCCAGACGGTTGGCCAGAATTTCCGCGCCGATACCGCCTGTGCCGTAGTTGATTGCGAACCCGTCTTTGACGCTGTAAAGCGTGTGCGAAAGAACGGGATCTTCAAACTGCGGGAATGCCTGGATAGCTTTGATCTCGTCGTGATAGACGACGGTAAACTCGCGGAACGGCTGATCGCGATCGGGCTCCACGGGATTCGGACGATAGGTGCCCGCCGGAAAACGGCCTTTGTTTGGACCGGTGATAATCGCATTCAGGTCCGTATGCACGATGTTGTTGTTGGCATCGAGCATCTTCACGATCGGTTGACCGGCGCGTGGATGTCCCGCCGGAAATACAGCGTCGTAGTTGAGAATCGGATGTCCGGCCGCAGTCTTCTTCGGCGTACCATCCTCGTTTTTCTCGGTTGCGAGTGCCAGTTCCTCGGCAGTCAACTGCGAGCGATACCACTCGGCAGTTTTTGCCTCGACGTTGACCGAACCGAACAGTCCCATCGCGAGCGAACCACCATCCCCTTCACCGCCTGTCGTTGCGGCGGTCGAATAAAGCAGGTGATTGCCTTCGCGCTGCGCGAAGTAGGTGTAGGTGGCCGATGCACCGGGGTTAGCAAGACTGCTCTGGTTCTGTCCGACGTTCGAACCGTCAGAGAGAATCGAGCCGACGAGTTGCAGGCCCATGACGTGCGCTGACGCCGTACGTGTTGCGGGGGCGTTATTGGCAGCAAATGAATTCACGTCCGCAGCATCTGCGGCCAGGAGATTTGTAAAGTTGATTTGGAGACAGTCACCCACGTTCATGCGCAATGCAATTGGACGCGGGCGCTTTCCGGGACGTAGTTGAACATTACCAGCGACCAAACCTTTTGACGGGTCAATGGCAACGACGTCGCGCTTGAGGGCATAGATCATACCGGCAGGGTTGATTACGCCCAGACGGTTATAAATTAAGGCCTGGTCCAGTGCGACCACTTCAGCCTTGACCGTCCGCTCGCATGTAGCGGGGGGCGATGTTTGAGCCTGTGCGCTCGCCACTGCGATCAGCACCACCAGTGCGGTGCAGCAGGACGAGAACAGCGAAGGCCATCGCCTGGAGACATTTCTAGTGTTCATTAAGATTTTCACCTCGTGGAAATCCGGCGTGATTTGAAAAATTGTTGAGTCGCCCGCGGACCTATCGAATATGGTGGCGAGGCTTCATCGGAAGTTCATCTGAAGTGTCGGATGGGCTATTGCAAGCGGTGTGCACAACGAATCAAATTCTGAAAATCCCGAGAATCATGTGAATCCTGTCTAAGAGAGGTGTTCCAAGGTGGGGAACTTTGGGGCGGGATTGTTCCACCACGGAACACTATTGTGAGTTGCTCTCGGTGTCGGGTCCGCCACGCAATCCAAAGGTTTTCATTTTTCGATAAAGCCTCGGCCGGTGGTAGTTGAGGATTTCCGCGGTCCGTTTGACATTTCCTCCGGTGCGTTCGAGCGTCTGTGCGATGGCTTCGCGTTCGATCTCCTCCATGGTGAAGAACGGCGGAATAACGCAGCGAAACTCGCCGGCGCGCGTCGTGTGAA
Source organism: Pyrinomonadaceae bacterium (assembly GCA_036280855.1). Classification (GTDB taxonomy): domain Bacteria; phylum Acidobacteriota; class Blastocatellia; order Pyrinomonadales; family Pyrinomonadaceae; genus PSRF01. The sequence continues at coordinate 2,418 of DASUPZ010000031.1, forward strand.
GTTCTTCGGGCAAACTCTCGGGCGTCAATTTATCTTCCGTCGCAAAGAGCACGGCATGTTCGATGACGCTTTCGAGCTCGCGCACATTGCCCGGCCACTCATATCGCATCAGCAACGCAAACGCGGGAATCGAAATCTCGCGAATCCGTTTCTTGTACTTCTCCGCGTAATGCTCGAGGAAGCGATTGGCCAGTAGCGGCACGTCGTCGAGCCGTTCACGCAGTGGAGGTGGTTTAACTTTGATCGTGCTGATGCGGAAGTAGAGATCTTTGCGTAGTGTCCCCTCGCGAATCATCTGTGCAGTATCGCGATTAGTAGACGAAACCAAACGAAAATCCACGCTGAGTTCCTGTTCGTCGCCGACGCGACGGAGTTTTCGCTCCTGCAGCACGCGCAGTAACTTGGTTTGGAGATGAAGCGGCATCTCGGCGATCTCGTCGAGCAGTAAGGTGCCGCCGGCAGTGGCTTCGATCAAGCCGCGTTTATCGCGATCCGCACCGGTAAACGCGCCTTTTCGATAGCCAAACAACTCCGACTCCATCAGCTCCTGCGGGATGGCCGCGCAGTTGATGCGCGTAAACGGAAATTCCGCGCGCGGACTCTGGAAGTGGAAGGCCGCCGCAATCAGCTCTTTGCCGGTGCCCGACTCTCCTTCTATTAATACCGATGCATCCGACGGCGCGGCTGTGCGGATGACGGCGTGGATCTGCCGCATTTTCGCGTCGCGACCGATGATCCCGAAATCATCGCCGTCGCCGAGGGCACTCTTCAGGCTCCGGTTCTCGCGCTTGATCGCTTCAAACTGTAAGGCGCGTGCAACGAGGGTAGTCACCTGAGGCGGTGTGAAAGGCTTTTCGATGTAGTAAAAGGCACCACGCTTGATCGCTTCGATAGTGATATCGAGCGAGCCATGTGCGGTCATCACGATGACTTCCGTTTCCGGCGTGTCATTTTTAATCAGGCTCAGCAAGTCGATCCCACTGCCGTCAGGAAGCCGCAGATCTGTAAAGACCAGATCATACGGGGAGCCTTTGAGAAAATCGGTCGCCTCGTCAATCCTTTTGGCCGTATCCACGTGGTGGCCGAGATCAGTCAGGATCAGCCGCAGCGCATCGGTGACGCTCGGCTCGTCGTCAAGCACGAGGATCCGGCTAGGAGACATGCGCAACCTCCTTCTGTGCGACCGGTAGCGAGATGACGATCGTGGTGCCTTCGCCGGCCTGGCTGTGAAGAGCAATCGTGCCGCAGTGCTGCTCGATTATCTTCCTGGCGTAAGGCATACCGAGTCCGAGGCCCTGGTCCTTGGTTGTATAGAAAGGCTCGAAGAGATTCTTCAGCTCGTCTTCGCTGATGCCGCGGCCCGTGTCAGCGATTTCGAGTCGCACAGCTTCGGCGGTCGCGCTGGTAGTGATACTCAAAGTGCCGCCCTTTGGCATCGCTTCGATGGCGTTGAGTATGAGATTCATCAAAGCCCCATTTATCGAAGCTTTGTCGATCATTGCCGTCGCTGCGTTCTGGTCCAACGACATGCGGACCTCAACCTTGTTTGCCGTTATCTGTGGCCTGAGTAGCTCGAGCACGTCGTTAACGATCTGATTCAAATCCCCGGGACGCGGATTCAGATTAACAGGGCGAGCGAAGCCGAGGATCTGCTCAACCCTGCGAATAAGCTGATTGATCGTGTCGACGATTTTATCTACGAGCGAAGCTTCGCTTTCCGAAAACTTCTCTGACTTGCTCTGCAGGTGGAGCGAATAAAGCAGTAACCCCGCAAGGGGATTTTTCACTTCGTGGGCCACCTGGGCCGCTGCGCGTCCGAGGGCGGCGATTCGCTCCTGATGTACGAGGCGTTGGTGTGTCTCGATAAGTTCGGCAGTGCGCTCGTCGACGCGTTTCTCGAGTTCTTCAGCGTAACGTTTTATTTCCTGCTCGAGCCTGTGCTTTTCATCAGTCAGGCGTTTCTTCTCGACGGCGCGCGCGACTGCATTCAAAAGCACGTCTTTAACTATCGGTTTAGCGATGAAGTCATACGCTCCGGAGCGCACGATTTCAGGTATTACCGACAGGTTTGGTTCACCGGTGATCATTATGACGGGCACATACACTTTGGCGTCGCGTATTTTCTGCAACAACTGGATGCCGCTCTTACCGGGCAGGTTAACGTCAATCACGGCTACGTCGAGATTGTCAGCGTCGTACACCGCGGCGCTGTCGTAATCCGCCGCAGTAGTCACGGAATAGCCGGCCCGCTTCAAAAACTCTCCCATCGTTAGGCGGATGCTCGGCTCGTCGTCAACCAGTAGAACGTTAGGCATAAGTTAAATGGGCTGTGCCCGAAAAGTGGTATCGAGGGGTTCTTGCTCCGGAGGAGCAACATGTTTATAGCTCAGATCCTGATCTATCCCGCTCCGCTAGGAGCGGAATGTAAACGAATGCGCCAAAGCACATAGCGCTCCGCTGGAGCGCATAGGTATTGATGGTGTAAAGGCTATAAACATCGTGCTCCTCTGGAGCACTTAGCGGCGACAAATACATATCAACAGCACTTTTCGGGGAAAGCTAGTTAAACGTATTCAGGCTCCGGCGTCTTGAGCGCGGAAAGTTCAATGATGAAGCGCGTGAATTTTCCGTACTCACTTTCTACACTGATCGTACCGCCAAAATCCCGAATGATGCCGAAGCTGACACTCAGTCCTAAGCCCGTTCCTCCAGTCTCCCGGCGCGTGGTGAAGAAGGGGTCGAATACCTTACTCAGGTCTTCGCGTTTGATTCCGGGGCCGTTGTCATAAAACTCGACACGCACTGTCTCGCCGGTTTTGCCCGCGCGCCGCGCAGTGATTTTGAACAGTTTATCTTCGAGCGGACTGTGTGGCTTTGCCTTCAACGCGTGATACGCATTACTGATCAGGTTAACCGCCACTTGCCTGAGGCGTGAACCATCGGCGCGGACCATTGGCAGATCCGGCTCGATATCAATTTCTACTTTAATGCCGTCCTTTTCAAACTGGCGCCCGAAAAGCGCGATGGAAGTTTTAATGGAATCTGCGAAGTGCACGCTGGTGACTTCCTGTGAGTCAGCGCGCGCAAAAGTCAGCAGCCCTCGTACGATCCGCGCGATGCGTTCGCCTTCGTCGATAATTC
>DASUPZ010000032.1:0-5562 GCA_036280855.1 Pyrinomonadaceae bacterium
CTGGTTTAACCTCTGCGCCGATCGTCGCATCCGCGCGATCCGTTTGTTTCAGGACAAGGCGGGTTGGACGCCGCACTACACCGAGAGTCGTGTGGACGAGGGTTTTATGCCCGTCTGCTTTGGTATGACGCATCTGCCGGCAAGTGGCGCGCATGAATGACGAAGTTCGAGGCGTCCTGCTAGATATCGAAGGCACGACGACGCCGATTGCCTTCGTACATGATGTGTTGTTCTCGTATGCGCGCGATCACGTAAAGCAATTCCTTAGAGAGAATTCCGATTGGGAAGAGGTGCGTGCTGATGTTGAGTTGTTGCGGCGGGAGCACGCTGAGGATGTCACCGGGAATCCGCCTCCGTTGGATTCGACGGTTGAATCGATCGCGGCTTTTGTCGAGTTTTTGATTGGTTGCGATCGAAAGTCGACAGGATTGAAGTCGTTGCAGGGGAAGATCTGGAGGCAGGGGTATTTGGATGGATCTTTGAAGTCGCAAGTGTTTGACGACGTTGCGCCCGCGATGAAGCGTTGGCATGAAGCGGGTTTGAACGTGAGCATCTTTTCGTCAGGGAGCGTGCTGGCGCAGCAGCTTCTGTTTGCGCACACGAATGCCGGCGATCTGACGGGGTTTATTGACAACTACTTCGATACGAACGTTGGGAAAAAGGCTGACGCGGATAGCTATCGCCGGATTGCTGCTGATTTGGGAATTGATGCTCGGGAGATTGTGTTTATCTCGGACGTTGTGGGGGAACTTGAGGCGGCGAAACAGGCAGGGATGAAGACGTTGCTGTCAGTTAGACCAGGCAATGCTCCGCTGGAACCCGATCAGACGTTTGACAGGATTACAGGATTTACAGAATTAACAAGATTCATGTAAATCCTGTCTATTGTTTTATTGTTTTATAGAGCTGCTGCGCCATTTCGGAATCGAGTGTCTTAAGAGTCTCGTACTGGGCCATCGCTCCGGGTTTATCGTTGACGGCGACAAAAGTGAGTCCGAGATTGAAGTAAGCCTGCGGCAGCTTCGGCCTGAGTTTTATCACTTCTTTATACGCTTCGATGGCTTCTGAATAGCGGCCCGCATTGTAGAGAGTCAGGCCGAGATTGAAATGAGCAGAGGCATTCTTCGGCTCGATCTCCGCAGCCTTCTTGAGCACGGTGGCAGCTTCTGCGTAACGCCGCATTCCGTTGTAAGCGTTGCCGAGGTTTTTGTAAGCGTAAGATCTGATCTCGTTTCGTTCCTGAAACCCCAGCTTGTACGCTTCGCCATCCTGGCCCAACAACTTGATCGCCTGCAAACTCGCATCTACCGCTTCCTGGTAACGTTCGGTGTGGTTGTAGGCAAAACTCAGATTGTTATAGATCTCAGGACTCGTCGGATCGCGCTGCAACGTCTGCTGGTACAAATTGATCGCCTCGGGAAAGCGGTTCAAACGTGCGAGCGAGAACGCGAGTGGCAGGTAAGCGCCGTTGTAATCAGGTTTGATCTTGAGCGCCTTTTGATAAGCATCGACTGCCTCAGCAAATTTGCCCTGGTCCACGTAAACGTTCCCAAGACCGGCGAATCCGCGCGCATCATCGGGCGCAATCTTCGCAGCCAGTCGATACTGCTCTTCAGCTTCAGCGAAACGCGGGTTCGCAGCGCTTCGCGCAGCGTTGGCCCGCGCGATAATCGAATCCTGTTTACGCACTGGGGGTTTGCGAGTGCCCGCGCGAGTACGTCCGCCGCTGGTAGTACCGCCGCTCGGGAGTTGCACACTTGGATTCTGTGGTGGGCGAAAGATTATTGCCGCACCGCCGGTGATATCGCGGACCGGACCGCCGCCGCCGATTATGTCCTGGCCCAGGACCGTCGATGCCGCGAGGATAAGGGAGAAGAACAAGAAAAGCCGGTATCTCATGCGGGAGATTACAACCCATTCCGCGCACAGACACAAGTAAATCCGTGTCAAAATCCCCGAAATCCACCGGTTACTTGAGATCGTCGAGCTGGAGTCCTATCGGATCAGCGCCACTTCCTTTTAGTCCATCGAGAACACGGGCCACTTCGCCATAAGAAATGGTCCGCGGCGCCTTGATGAAAACCGTCCTCTCGATCCGAACGCGGTCGGGAAGATCGTTGCGGTGAATCAGGTCATGACGGAAGGCACGGTTGCGCACGCGTTCGTCAAAAACTGAGATGAGTTTTGAGTTTAGTGGGGTGAGATCGTCAACCGTGCCCATGCCGTCGAGAGCGTTAAGTTTTAAGGTGCGATCAGGTGCGATGGTTACTAAAAGTGTCCAGATATTGGGTTTGAGATCCTGCTGGGGTACAGGTGGCGACGGTACTTTCGCCATAAACCGAGACGGCTTCAAAGGCGCTGCGACCATGAAAATGATCAGCAAGACCAGCAGCACATCGATTAGCGGAGTTACATTGATAACGGGTGGGGCAACAGCGTCTTTTGTTTCATTCATCTGCATCCTCCAACAGGGAAGAATGCAGAGTTAGACACTCCCGAATCTAAAAAGTTCCACGCGTTAACGAGCGGCACTCTTTGGAAACAGCACGCGTTCGGGTTCGGCGTTCAGACGCTTCAGCAATTCCTCGATCAGCCGCGACTTCACTCGTCCCGCTTCCTTCGGATGGACCAGGTAACGAACGATCGCTTCCAGCCACGTGTTCTCACTTACTCGAAACATCACCACCGGGCGCTCCTGGACCTCGAGCTGGTTCACCGGCGTTTGCGCAAGTATTTCTCGAAACACGGCCACTTGCTTCATCATCTCTTCGCCGACTTCCTGCTCCGCAACTTCCCTCATCGTCGCCGCCACAAAGTCGAGATCCGAGTTGTAAGCAATGTGAAACTTGATCTCGTTCCAGATGTAAGGAAACACCGGCCACGTGTAGTTGTAGACCGGAGTGCTCAGCACGTTCGAATTCGGAAACTTGATGATCCTGCCGCTTGGATGTTCGGTTGAGAGATAGTCGCCGCCAAACTCCCACAGAGTAGTGTCGAGGTAATGAACGTCGATCACGTCGCCTGAAACCGTCCCGATCTTGATTCGGTCGCCGACGCGATAAGGCTCACGCATCAGGATATAAACCCAGCCGATAAAACTCGTGATCGGCGTCTGTAATGCGAAGCCGAGTATCAGAGAGATCAGGCCAAGCGAAAGAACGGCTGTGTACCAGTTTTGAAAGAAGATCGTCAGGACAAGCAACGCGATCACGAGCCAGATGACGAGGCGCGCAACGCGTTTCAGGTTGTACTGGTAAACGGGGTTATCGACTCGCCCGACGAGATAAACGTCACTCAGCCGCATGATCATGAGCGCGACAACGATCACCGCGAGGGCGAGAACGGCTTTCGGAACAAACGGGTACGCGGCTGCAAAGCCGGAAAACCTGTTTTCGAGAAAATAACGAATGACGCCGAGAACGATCAGCAAAAACAGGTGCGTGCCGATCAGCAGCTTGTCACGAACACGCGCTACCGGGCCGGCGATTCTCGCCGTGGCCTGCTTCAACGCGCGCTGCACGTCGGCGTCTTTTTTAACTTCCTCGACTCGCTGTTTCAGCTCTTGGGATTTCATCGTTTCAGGCCGTCGATGACCACGCGCGCCACAGTAGGAATGATTTCGCGTTCGTTGGATTGACCCTGGGTGAAAGTGGCGAGCACGAATTTTCCACCGTCAGGCATCTCGATGTAGGCAACGTCGTGTCGTGTCGTGCTGGTCCAACCTGCTTTGGACCAGAGGCGAAATCCCTCGCGGCCGTGCAGTGCAATGCCGGTGAATCCGCGGCCCTGATCGTCTCGATCGCCTGTTTGACCGGAGTAGTCGCGTTTTAGCAGTTCCATCATGGCGGTGGTGCGTGCAGGGTTCGCGATCTTGCCGGTGACGATCTCCATCATGAGACGTGCAGTTGCGTCGGTGGTGAGTTTGTTCCGGTTCTCGCCCTTTGGACCGCGCGAAACGCTTTCACGACCGTAAGCGTCTTCGCAGAACGTTTTCTGATTGACGTTGATATTCGTGTAACCGAGCGAGGAAAAGTATCGATTGACGGCGTTTCGCTTGTACTGCCACTCTTCCATCTCTTTCGGCGGCAACTCGTATCCGCTTGTTGTTTGCGTAAGCACGTCGACCACGTACTGTGTCGCCTCGTTTGAAGAGTCGACGATCATGTCGCGCAGCGCGCGCGTTAGCTCGGGTGTCTGCTGGATCTTCTTATCTTCGAGCCAGCGATGCGCGGCGACGAGATAAAAGAGCTTCACGACACTTGCCGGATAGACGCGCTCGTTGCCGCGAAAACTTGCGGTCACGGGCCGGTTGGGATCACGCATGTCGATCAGCGTGATCGAAAGCTGGTCCTCGCGCAGTTTCTTGTCTGCGAAGCGCTCGAGCGTGGTCTTCGCCGCCTGATTCACCAGGTCTTGTAACGACTGGGCGTTGATTGAAACTGAGACTAGAAAAAGGGTGCAGATTGAGAAAAAGGATTTAGCAATCATACGGTTTCAGACTACCACAGAAAATTACACAGATGACGCGGATTTTCTGTTATAAGGCATCGCGTGCAGAACAAACCTGATGCAGACCTGGTGCGTGGCATACGCCGCTGGGACCTGGTCGCGATCGCCATCAACGGCATCATCGGCGCCGGAATCTTTGGTCTTCCTTCAAGAGTTTATTCGTTAATCGGCACTTACAGCCTGATCGCGTTTGTCGCGTGCGCCCTCGTCGTGGCGCTGATCATACTCTGCTTTGCGGAAGTCAGCAGCCGCTTCGACGACACTGGTGGTCCATACCTCTACGCGCGCGAGGCGTTTCAACCTGCAGTCGCGTTTGAAGTCGGCTGGTTGATCTGGCTGGCGCGCGTCACGGCATTCGCCGCCAATTGTAATCTCATGATCAACTACCTGAGTTACTTTTGGCTTCCAGCCACAACACCCTTCTGGCGCGCCTCGATTATCGTACTCGTAGTCGCAGTGCTCGCGCTCATCAACCTGCTCGGAATCAGGCAAGCGGCGATCGTCAGCAACGCGTTCACGATCGGCAAACTCGTTCCCATTATAATCTTCATCGCTGCCGGTCTTTTCTTTCTCAATCCGCAGGCATACGAATTTGGACCAAGCCCGACTGCCGGGGCGTTCTCACAATCAGTGCTGGTGCTGGTTTACGCGTTTACCGGATTCGAGATGGCGACGATTCCGGCCGGTGAAGTGCGCGAGCCGAAGAAGAGCCTGCCGCGTGCGTTGTTGATTGCGATCGTGGTGGTCGCAGTTCTTTACATTCTCATTCAGGTGGTTTGTGTCGGAACACTGCCGGGTTTGGCGCAATCAACAAAGCCTCTTGCGGATGCAGGCTCGCTTTTTCTCGGCCCTGCGGGCGGGGCAATCATCTCCGCTGGCGCCATCATTTCGATCACGGGAAACTTGAACATCCTGCTGCTGTCGGGTTCGCGGCTGCCGTTCGCAATGGCCGAGCAGAAGCAGTTGCCGGCGTTTGTCGGCAGCATTCACCGGAAGTTCTTTACGCCTTACGTGTCGATTTTGATCACGGCGGCATTGATGCTGCTTCTCACG
>DASUPZ010000033.1:0-6605 GCA_036280855.1 Pyrinomonadaceae bacterium
GTCTTTCGTCACAAACAGGTAAGGCTTCATGTCGTTGAGACGATGTCCGTCGACGGCGAGATAACACGTGCCGGCGTCGTAGCGCGAAGGCTCGACACGCGAGATGTGATAAGTGTCGCCGATTCCCGGAACGTTCTTTGACACGTTGGTCCAGGTTGCGCCATTGTCACGACTGACCTGCACGTTGCCGTCGTCAGTGCCCACCCAGACGATGCCTGGGACGAGCGGCGACTCGGCAAGCGAAACGATGTAGCCGTAGCCACTGTAGCCGTCGTGCTTCGACGCCATCGGTTCCTTACCCGGGACGCCCATGATCGAGAGGGTGTTACGATCAATCTGTTTCGTCAGATCAATCGATGCCGTCCACGTATCGCCGCGATCCATCGAGCGGAACAGCCGGTTGCCGCCTGCCCAGACCATTCGTGGATTGTGTGGCGAAAGTTGAATGGGCGTGGACCAGTAAAAGCGATACTGCTCGCCGACGGGCGGCGTGGGAACTATGTTCGATTGCAAGTTGGCGCCGCCGAAGCCGCCAAATCCCTGCTGCTGTGCGAACGCCGCGAGCTGTGACTGCGTGTCGGGAGTTGGCGTTGCGGCCGGCGATGCTCCCGGCGACGGACTCGCCGCTGGTCTGCCCTGCTGTCCTCCTCGTCGCTGCGGCACACCGCGAGGCCGAATACTCACGCTTCGTCCCGTACGCATGTCGAGACGCTGCATCGCGCCACCCTGAGATTCGTAATAGACGATGTTGTGGTCAGTCGGATCGATCTGAGTGTAAAAACCGTCGCCGCCGCCCACGCGATACCAGTCGGCGTTTGTAATCCCGATCTGGTTCCGCGTCTGGCTTGGACCACCCCACGAGCCGTTGTCCTGCAAGCCGCCGTAAACATAGTAAGGCTTACGCATATCGACACCGATTGCGTAGAACTGCGCGGCGGGAATCGTGTTGACAAACTCCCACGTCGCGCCCTGATCGTAGCTGACGTTCAACCCGCCGTCGTTCCCGAGCAGGATGTGATCGCTGTTCGCAGGGTTGATCCAGATCGCGTGATTATCGACGTGCGCGATTCCGGCCTGCAGCGATCTGAAAATCTTGCCGCCGTCAGTCGACTTGCTGAAGTTCAAGCCGCCGACATAAACCGTTTCCGGATTTTTCGGATCGACACGGATCTGGCTGTAGTACATCGGGCGGTTGTTTTCATTACTGACAACGCGCCAGGTTTTTCCTTTGTCATCAGAACGCCAAACGCCCGCTTTCTTCGGATCGGGCGGAACCGGCGTGGGCGAGGCTGCGGGACTCGGCGTCGGCGTCGGACTTGGCGATGGTGAAGCACCGGGACTCGGACTCGGCGCTACCTGCCCGCCAAACGTTTGCTCCTGGCCTCCGGTGCCGGTACTCGCGCCGACTTCAATCTGCGCGTACACGACGTTTGGATTCGAACGCGAAACGTCGAGGCCGATGCGTCCGAGAACTCCCTCCGGCAGACCACTGCCTTCGAGTTTTTTCCACGTCTTTCCGGCGTCGATCGTCTTCCAGATACCGCTGCCTGGCCCACCGCCGTTGAAACCGAAGTTGGTCCGGCGGCGCTGGTATGAAGCCGCGTAGAGAATCTTGCTGTCGGAAGCATCCATCGCGATGTCAGTAAAGCCGGTGTCTTCGTCGATGAACTTCACGTTGGTCCAGGTCTTGCCGCCGTCGGTAGTCTTGTAAACGCCGCGCTCTTTGTTTGGTCCAAAGAGATGGCCGATCACTGCTACGTAGACGATGTTTGGATCTTTCGGATCGATCACGATGCGGCCGATGGTCTGCGAATCTTCGAGTCCCATCTTAGTGAAGGTTGTTCCGGCATCCACTGACTTGTAGATACCGTCGCCGTAACTCGAGCTCTGGCGATTGTTTGGTTCTCCGGTGCCGACCCAAACGATGTTTGGATCAGAAGGGGCAAGCGCAATGTCGCCGATTGAATGCGTCGTGTACCTATCGAAGATCGGTTGAAAGGTCGTCCCATTATTCGTCGATTTCCAGACACCATTGGTCGCAAACGCGACGTAGATCAGATAAGGATTTTGTTCGGAAACGGCGATGTCGTCGATGCGACCGCCCATGCTTGCCGGTCCGATACTGCGAAACACAAAACGCTTCAAAACCGGATCGGTGGACCAGTTGATGGGCGTTGGAGTCGGACTGGGAGTCGGTCTCGGGCTTTGCGCGGCAGTTGCCGCGGGCGCCGGAGTTTGGGGAGTTTGGTTTTGCGAATAGACGGTGATGGTGGCGAAGGCCACAGACATGACGATCACAATCAACAGGCCGAGATCGTACACGGAGGGCGACCGGTCTTTCATTCGAAAGTGTCCTTTCAACTGAATTGTTTCCTAAACTACGTGGGATAGAACGATGCCGATAGAAAAGGCTAGATTGAACGTGCGGAATATAAATAAGTAGCGAGTTTTATGCAACTAAAACCGGGAGGAGGCCTACTGCTTTTTGGATGTTGGGAGTTCTCGTTCAGAGTTCCGCGTTCAGAGTTCCGCGTTCAGAGTTCAAGCTTTAGCTTGCTCTTTCAAACGGCAGCCTAAAGGCTGAACTCTGAACGCGGACTCTGAACGCGAAACGCGGAACTCTGAACGTTGAACGATTCCGGAAGTTAACCACGCGAGATGCCGCCGCTGTGAGTGCTGTCGGCAAGACGTTTCGCCTCGGGAAGGACTTCGAGCGCGCGAAGTACCTGCGTATCGCTGTCGAGCGCCACGCGCGCGCCGGCGTCGTTTGAAAACGCAGCCGTGACAATCTCCAGGCGCAGACGGAGTTTGGCAAACTCGAGCTCTTCGTCGACCTGCGCGGGCTGAACGTGCAACTCGGGTTTCGTGCGAATGAAATTGCGAAATGCTTCGAGTACGCGCTCGGTAATCGGATAGTCAGTTGGTTTCGCGTTCTTCCCGTATTGAACTTTCTCGATTCGATACGACTCGAAACCCGGAACGATTCCCGCCGCCAGATGTCGCGTAAACTGAAACGCGGCTTCCGCAAGGCGCACGCGTTGCGGCGTGTTGGCCGGCTCCTTCGCTTCGATGTCGGGAGTGATTCCGCCACCACCGTAGAACACCCGGCCCACGGCTGTTTCCACAGGCGCTCCCGCGGGCGGGTGCGGAGTTGGAGACGCGACGGGCGTTTCGATATTGCGTGGCACATTCGGCGGTGGAGTCTCTGCCTCAGTCCGCATGTAGTAATCGTAAAGCGAGCCGCTCGAGTAATCGCGCTGCAATGAACGCCCGTACGGCGTGTAATAGCGTGCGGTGGTGAGCGTCAGACCTGTTTGGAAGGGCAACTGAAATATTCGTTGAACCAGTCCTTTGCCAAAACTCGTCTCGCCGACGATCAAACCACGACCGTGATCCTGAATCGCGCCGGCAACGATCTCTGACGCTGAAGCGCTGTTTCGATTGATTAGAATTACGAGCGGAAGTGTCGCTGGATCTGAACCAGTCGACTTGTAAACGATCGGTTCGGTGTACTCGGTGCGTCCTTTTACAGAAACGATGGTTTGCCCGCGCGGCAGAAACTCACTCGCGACGTCGATCGCCTGATCGAGAAGCCCACCGGGGTTGTTGCGCAGATCGAGAACGAGCTGCCGCATCCCCTGGTCCTGAAGACGTTTCATCGCCCTCGAGAGCTCTTCGTCACTTGAACGTTGAAAACCACCGGTCAAGCCGATATATCCGGTGCCCGGACGAATCATGTAGAAGTTGCGAATGGTTGGGAGTGGAACAGCGTCGCGAACGATTGTGAAATAGAGCGGCGCTTCTGAACCCGCGCGCTCGACTTTGATCGTCACCGGATCGCCAAGAGCACCGCGCACGTTTTTGGAAACCTGGTCGCTGGACCAGTCCCGCGCATCTTTTCCGTCAACCTCGAGAATGCGATCGCCGTATCTCAGACCGAGTTTCGCCGCGGGCGTTCCGTCTACGGCTGATTGAACGTAGACGCCGTCGTTGTGCCGCACGATCGTCACGCCGATTCCGTAAAAGCGTGAATCCTGGTCCTCTTTTAGCTTCTTGAATTCGCTGTACGGAAAGTAAGCTGAGTGGGGATCGAGCGTCGAGAGCATTCCCTGGATAGCAGCCTGTGTCGCCTTCTCGTGATCGATGTCGCCGGAGTAGTTTTGAGTGATTGTCGCGACTGCTTCGTTGTAATCTTTTTCGATTTCGTCGAGAACACGCGGCGAGCTGGTAAAACCGCCTGACGTAAAGCTGCGGAATTTTCGACCGTTGCCGACGGTGCCGCCGAAGATCGCGGCCAGGACGATAACGATCGCCGCGGCGATCGTGAACTTGCTGGAGATCCACCCACGCTTTAAGTGAGACGATGACGATTGCTCAATTTGGCGGGCGACTTCCATTGCCAAAATATACCACAGCGAGTGCGCCAGTTCAGAGTTCAGCCTTTAGGCTGCTGCTTTGGGCACACAACCTAAAGGTTGAACTCTGAACTGGAAATTTCAAACTCCGTGACTGCCACCGTGATATATTGCGAATCGGGGCTATGTCAGCGACTCTTTCGGTCGTTATTCCTGCTTACAATGAGGCGGTCCGCCTGGGAAACACCTTGCGCGCCGTCGTCGATTATTTGCGCCAGCATCAGCCTGATGCGGAACTGATCGTCGTGGACGACGGCTCTTCCGATCGCACTGCCGATCTGGCGCGCGAGACGTTTCAGGATGCGGGAAGCCTGCGCACGTCAGTAATCAGTTACAAATCAAACCTTGGCAAAGGAAGAGCTGTCAGGTTGGGACTGCTGGCCGCGCGAGGTGACGTTACGCTCTTCTCCGATGCCGATCTTTCGACGCCGATCACTGAAGCGCCGAAGCTGGTCGATCCGATCGTCAACGGGCAGTGTGACGTGACGTTTGGATCGCGTGCGCTGAATCGAGAATTGATCGGCGTGCATCAACCATGGCGGCGCGAACAAGGCGGGCGCATTTTCAATCTCGTCGTTCGTTTAGCGACGGGTTTGCCGTTCTGGGACACGCAGTGTGGTTTCAAAGCTTTTCGCATGAGTATCTGCCGGCCCCTCGTCGAAGCAGCAACGGTGGACCGGTTTGGTTTTGACGTTGAACTGCTGTATTTAGCTTTTCGCGCCGGGTTGAATCTGAAGGAAATTCCCGTGCGCTGGGACCATAACGAAGGCAGCAAAGTAAGCGTGGTGAGCGACAGCTTCAAAATGCTGAACGAGGTGGGGTTGATTCGCCAGCAGGCCCGCCGCGGCGTTTACGACACCGCGATTCGCGCGGTACACGAGCTGAAAGAAAAAGCATAATATAGGTCCTATAGGACATATAGGACCTATTCAAAAAATGACCGCACGCCTCAACATCAACATCGATCACGTCGCGACGGTGCGGCAAGCACGTCGTGCTCCGGAACCGAGTGTAGTCGCCGCCGCGATGGCGTGCGAGCAAGCCGGAGCCGACGGGATCACCGTACATCTGCGCGGCGACCGTCGTCATATTCAGGATCTCGATCTTCCTGTCCTGCGCAGCTCCGTTACGACTTATTTGAACGTCGAGATGGCCGCGACTGAGGAGATGTTGAAGATCGCGCTCGACGCCAAACCGGATGCAGTCACACTCGTGGCGGAAAAACCTGACGAGATCACGACCGAGGGAGGTCTCGACGTTAAAGCGAATATCGCGATCGTACGTGCGACGGTTGCGAAGCTGAGGCAGGGTCAGCTTCTGACAAGCCTGTTTATCGATCCCGATCCGGTGCAGATTGAAGCTGCGCATGAAGTCGGGGCGCAGCAGGTTGAGTTGTGCACCGCGGCTTATGCGGAAGCGACGCTCGGAGCGCGTGGCATTCATGGCGAGGGGGCCGCTCACGCTGCACAGGAATTACGAAGGCTAAGAGATGGCGCCGATCTTGCGACGCAGTATGGATTGAATGTCGCGGCAGGACACGGGCTGACTTACAGGAACGTTGGAGCGGTTGCGGAGATCAAGCAGATTACCGAATTCAATATCGGCCACAACATCGTTTCGCGTGCGCTGTTTGTGGGATTGGGGAATGCGGTGAAAGAAATGATCCGTGTAATCCGCGGTTGAATTGGCCGCGGATTACACGGATGAACATTGATTAGCGGCCTGCGAGCTGGAGCCTCACCACGGATCGATCAAATTCAAGCCGCGCTGCTTCCAGATCCTCATCAGATCCACTCCACGAGTTCAATTGCTTCTCGAATCTTTCGCGCGAGAGCTTCGCACGCGACACGTCGATCTCCTCCGGCCGCTCTGCAACATCGGCCAGCACCGACACGTGATCCTCTCTCACTTCCACAAACCCACCCGACACGTGGAGGAGAAAACTCTTCCCGTCCTGAACGTACGTCAACACGCCGGTTTGCAGTTGCGAGATCAAAGGCGTGTGGCCCGGGAGAATTCCTAATTCACCACCCAGACCAGGCACCGTAACCATATCGACCGGCTCAGCCAGAACGCGCCGCTCCGGTGTGACGACTTCGAGTTGAATCTTGTCCGCCATAGTCCTTACTGCGCAATCGTCTTAGCTTTTTCGATGGCCTCTTCAATCGTGCCAACCATGTAGAACGCCTG
>DASUPZ010000034.1:0-6438 GCA_036280855.1 Pyrinomonadaceae bacterium
GCAGTGCATGCAAACCTGCGGCACGAGGGCGTGCTGCAAACGTTTGTTCCCGATCGCTACCGGACGTTCGATCTGAATTCCCCGGCGCAAGAGACGCGACTGCCCATGGACCTTGTGACACGCAAGAGAACAGTTGCCGCAACGCACGCAAAGGTCCATGTCCATGACCAGCACATTCGTGCCATCCACAATGCCCGTCCCAATCTCCTGCTCTGCCGACTTCAGCGCGTTGATGTCCGGAATCGACTCGAGTGTGCGCGGGAGTGAGTCGTCGGCGTTCGAGAATGCTGAAAAGGTAGTGAAGAGCTGCTCGCGCAGTTGCGGATCGGTGGAGAACGAAGCGAGCGGTATCTCGAGCACTTCAGTTCTGGCCATCAGGCTGGCGCTGTATTTCCACGTTTCAGTTCGCGTGATTCCTTCCAGGCCGAGACAGTTACCTGCGCCCAAAAAGTCTACGCCGATGCCCTCGTCTACTCCGAACACGACTTCGGGTGCAGCCGCGTGAAAAGTGATACCGCGTGCGCGTCTGACCCAGCCGCTCTTGATCAGAATCAATCGATCGATCGGTTGCCCTTCCTGGCAAAGCACGTGGTGCTTGCTATAGACCATGTAGTTCGCGCAACGTCGAAGCTCGTGGAGCAGGGGTTCGGGGAGTGGCTTGTCGATGAGGCGCGCGAGCTCTTCGATAACACGACTGACACCGTGCTTGCGGTAAGTCTCTACCAGGGTGTCGCCAAACTTCGGCAGCTTCCGCAGCAGACGCAACGCCGGGCGCGCGACTTCAAGCACCAGGGCACTTTGGTTGGCCGGAACCGAGATCGTCGCGTTGCGTTCGACGCCGGCGAGGATCGACATTTCGCCGAAACAGGTGCCGGGTTCGATCCTGCTGATCTTCTTCGGTGCGCCCGCTTCGTCGACAAAAACATCGAGCGTACCTTCCACCGCAATGTAGAACGTGTTTCCGCCCCACTCGCCCTGCCGCATGATCTCTTCACCCGCGTCGTAAGAAAGGAGTCGAGCGTACGGACCGACGGGCTTACCGTTGGTGTAGTCCTTTCCCTGGACGATCACTTCGAGATCGCCGGCGCGTTTTTGCTTTCCATTTTCTTCTTCGAAGAGCTCGGCGGTTAGGGAGAGATTCTGGACGGCTTCAACAACGCGACTCCGGTCGGTGATTTCGCGCGGCATGCATTTGTTTATACCACTGATCTACGCTGATTGTGTGCTAAACTTTCGTCGCCAATGGTTCCAGAAAAACTTTACGCTCTTCCCCTCGAACAACAAATCGGACAATTCTTATTCGTCGGTCTTCCGGGCACGGAGCTCGACGCGGACACACGTGCGTTGCTCGAAGAGGTGCAGCCCGGCGGCATCATCATCTTCGGCCGCAACGTCGCGAGCGCCGAACAACTTCGTTCGTTGATCGACGGCGTTCGCGAAATTGTCGCAATACCGCCTTTGGTTGGTATCGATCAGGAAGGCGGACTCGTCGACCGGCTGCGCCGCATCTTCACGCCGATGCCCGCCGCGCGAACGATTCGACAGCACGGCGATCTGGCTGCCGCGCGCCAGCTCGGACGAGTCACAGGCGAAGTCCTGCGAATGCTTGGTTTTAACATCAATTTCGCTCCCGTGATGTCGATCATGACCGACGATCGGGATCTACTTTCCAACGGTTTGTACTCGAGATCGTTTGGACGTTCGCCAGGCGAAGTGCTCGGCTACACCACCGTTTACATGCGCGGCCTCCAAGGCACCGGCTGCCTCGGCTGTCTGAAGCACTTTCCCGGAATCGGTGCGGGCGAAGTTGATTCACACGAAGAGATGCCCGTTGTGCATCTCTCTCACGACGATCTCATCGCACAGGATCTTGCTCCCTACATCGAACTGTTCGGGCGTCGCGACGATCGGGTGCGCTGCGTGATGGTGAGTCACGGCGGTTTTCCAAACATCGACATTAGAGAAGAGGTGACGGGCGGTCTACTTGAACCCGCGTCGCTGAATTACAACATCGTCACGAAGCTTTTGCGGCAGGAACTCGGCTACAGGCACCTTGTTATAACTGATGATCTCGAAATGGGCGCCATTGCGCGTCACTGCGAAATCGAAGACGCCACTGTGCGCGCAGCTCTTGCTGGTGAAGACATGCTTTTGATTTGCGCGACTCCTGAGAAGATTCGCCGCGGTTATCAGGGACTGCTCGCAGCAGCACAGAAGGGCCGCATCACACCGGAACGCATCGAAGAGTCGCTCGAACGAATCGCGAGAACAAAGACGATAGTCGAGCCGCCGCTTCCGCTCGACCTTGCGCATTTTCAACAACTCGCCGATGAAATAACCAAACTCAATGCCAAGCTCAACTACACCTATGGAGGCGTCGTTAAGTGAGCAAGATCAAGTTTATCCTGATCGTTTTCATCGCTAGCCTGATGATTCTTCCGGCCGGTTGTCGCCGTGGCAGCAGTGGCTTTGTGATCGCGCTTGGCGACAACATCCGCACCATCGATCCGATTGGCTCGCCGTCAGTTGACGCCGCGAGCGAGCGTCTCCGCACGTTGATCTTCAACACACTTGTCAGGAAGAATGAAAAGTTTGACTACTCGGGTGAGCTTGCTTCAGACATCAAACGCTCGGACGACGGGTTGAGTTTTACGTTCACACTTCAGGACGGCGTTAAGTTTCACGACGGCCGCGCGTTCACGTCGGCGGATGTGAAGTATACGCTCGACCTTCTGCTCTCGAGTAATTTTGCGAAGTCGGCGAGCTTTTTCGAAGGCACGGGCGCGGAGAAAAGCAGTTATATAAAGAGCGTCGAAGCTCCGGATCCGCGGATGGTCGTCGTAACGCTGAATAAACCGTGGGTTGGTTTGTTGTCGAACCTGGTTGCGATTCCGATCCTTCCGAAAGACAGTTACGAGTCGCAGAAAACTCAGCCACTCGGCAGTGGTCCATTCAAGTTCGTTCGCTATGACAACACCCAACAGGTTTGCGACGTTGAAGCGTTTGCGGAGTACTGGGAAGGCGCGCCAAAGATCCAGGCGATTCGCGTGCGCGTGATTCCCGACATGAACGCGCTTCAGGCTGAGTTGCAGTCGGGTCGCGTTGACATCGCGCCGATGCCGACGAGTCTTTCACCGGATGCGGTGAAGAGGTTGGAGCAGGATCCGAATCTGCAGGTGAAGGCGTTTCAGGGTTCGAACGTCTTTCTTCTCACTCTCAACACGTCGTCACCGCCGATTGACAACGTCAAGGTCCGGCAGGCAATTGCCCATGCGATCGATCGCAACAGTGTGGTCAATAACCTGCTGCTGGGCTTCGGAAAAATCGCACACTCGATTATTCCCGAGGAGTCGTGGGCGTATTCGCCGGGTCAAACTTATTCATACGATCCTGCGGCCGCGAAGCGGCTTCTGGATGAAGCAGGTTTTCGCGATCCCGATGGTGATGGTCCGAGAATGCGTTTTGAAAAGCCGGTTGTTTATAAACTGTCGGGAAGCAGTGTTGCCGGACGGCAGTATGCGTCGGTGATTCAGAACTACCTGAAGGAAGTTGGGATTCCGGTCGAGATCCAGACGCCCGAGGCAAACACACTCTTCGATGAATTACGGCGCGGGAATTACCAGATTGGATACTCGCAATGGGTGGGCGGCAATCAGGATCCAATCTTTTACAAAGACCTCTTTGCCACTTCAGAGATACCGACGGAGACGCGAGCCTCTCGCAATCGCAGCCGCTACAGCAACCCCGAGCTCGACACGCTGCTGGAAGAAGCAGTAAACACCTTCGATCGTCAAAAAGCGTCTGAGTTGTACAAGCGAATTCAGGACATCGTAAGCCGCGACGTCCCGGTGTTCCCGTTGTGGTACCAGTCAAACATCGTGATCGCGCGCAAGAACGTCGGCAACATCCAGGTAAACGCCAGCGGCGACTGGAGCTTCGTCCGCCACCTCACCACCGCGAATTAAGACGGATTTCCGCGAATGCTGAAGCTCGTAATTATCGCCACATTGGCGCTCAGCTTCGTGCTGGGCGGATGTAATAGGAAGCCGGCCACTCCCCAGGATCCGCGGCTCGGTGGCTACGTGTTATCAGGTTACGATAATTCCGGACAGTTCATCTTCACCGGCACAATCTCTTTGAGATCTCTTGAAGGGAATTTCGTGAAAGGTGAGTGCACCCTTTCGAGGAAAGAGAACGCGCCCGAAGGACTTCTTGATGATAGTGGTCCCTGTGAGGGGTTAATCGACGGGAACAGGTTCGACCTTGATTTCGCTCCGATGCTTGATGATGGAGGTTTTCTCTTGGAGGGCGAGTTCGACGGCGGCCGGCTTCATGGCATATGGAAACTGGATGGCTTTTTCACCAGCGAGCCACTCGGCAAATTCGAAGCGGTAAAGACGTTTCATAGTTTTTGAGTCCACTAAGAACCACTCAACAGCAACACAGACGAGACTGATAAATGCAGATTATCGTATCTGTATATCTGCGGCAGTGGGCACCCCTCCTTTCTTAACACCTGGTGCTTTCATTTAACTCCCTCTGCTGAGGTTCACGATGACGCTTCCGCGTCAAGCACTTTCGTTCACAGTTACAGGAGAGATATACCTTGTTGATTCCTAGAGATGTCCTTAATGCCGTCATGGACGATCCGTTGATGCGTGATAAAGAAGCTAGTTTCATTCTCTCTGTAATCGTCGGGTCAGCCGTCTACCATTCTAAACGATTAGCGGGTGTCAGGTTTGAGTTGCAAAAAGTTAGTCCGCTAAGTCGAAAGCAGGAAGACATAACGTTTCCTACATCACGGCGAGTAAAGATTTTCATTCGGATGTTACAGGAGGGCCGCGAGGTAGAGATGGAAGCAGGTTTCCCTCGCTCAATTACGAGAATAGAGAGTCTTGTCTTAATGGCCATAGCGACCTCTCACAATGCAGTCGCCAAAAGAATCGGGACGAAAATAGAACTAGATCTTTTCGAATCGTTCCTCGACGGAATGGATGGCCTAATCATAGATACATCACTAGTTTGGATGGCAGAGGAAGAATTGGGTATCGCGGAGAAAGAAACCGAACTAATAGGAAAAGTACGCAGATTTATGGAATCACTGATGACCACAAGTTATGAGAGAAGAGTCTCGGAAATTGCAGTATCTGTACAGAGAGCCAAAGGCAAGCGTGGAGCTGTACCAACAGACATTGAAGCGCTCTTAACCTCGAAAAAAACGCGTGCACTATTCGCGGGACACCGTCATCTTTTAATGTGTAATCTTCAGGGCGAAGCGTACGGCTACCGAAGTCTCCCACCGTATCCTGACATAGAATTGATGCCTAAGAATTCCGCATTGTATCCAGCGCCATACGAGTACCAGCCGATATTAAAGTTCTCGCATAAACATAAGGCACTCGTGTTTGTCTTAACTCGCAGAAGAGAAATTATGGTTGTTTTAGGAGCTAGTATCGTTTTGATCAGAGATGACAAGGGCTGGCGCATTTTAGCGCTCGAACGGTTTATAGGTATCTTAAGCGACCAATTATGGAAAAATTCGAAGAAGCGACTGTCAAAGACCGAAGCGAATACCCTTGCGACTTACATCTCTATGCTTTGCTTGTCTTTACGGCAACATGGTAAAGGAGGCCTTTTAGTGATCTCCCGAGCCGGAACACAGTTGAGAGCGGCAGGTCGCGCAGAGTCTTCGGCGGAAACCGTATTATCAAAACATTTTTCAAAACCAATCGGTCTTTGAGATCCCAGTGTCAATATTAACTAACGCTGTAGCGGTAGACGGGGCAACTTTGCTCAGTTGGGACGGAAGGTTGCGCCGATTTGGCTTCATAATTGATACTCAAAGGTTCCAAAGTTCAAGCGAAGGCGCTAGGACGCGCGCAGCAGAATTCATTTCATCTCAGGCAGTGGCTGTTAAAGTTAGTGAAGATGGGCCGATCACAATATTCACCGGCCGTAAAGAACTGATTACAATCTAATCGCCTCAGTTATCCGTCGTTTGCGCAATTCTAGGCCTTGAAGCGGAAGCGCATGACAAGCTATCTCACAACTATGCATAACAATAACCTCATATACTGACGCGGCTGATTAGCGCTCGGTTGGCGACCAGACGCGAGCAGAAGATTTATGAAGAATATTAGAGAAAAGTTGGATGATTCGCTGCGCCCTGAATACACGCGGTCCGATTTCGGCGAAATGATTCAGGGGAAGTATGCAACGACGCAACTGGATTTCGCCGAACTTGCCGGTCTATTACTTACGTGTATCGCTGAAGACGAAGGCTTGACCTTCACACGTCATTCAGCAGGAAATCTTCAGAATCTTCTCCTTACCCACGTGCGCAACTTGAAAGCCAACGTCCGCGCCCTCTAACAGTTGAAGACAACTCAGGCACCTCCTTGGAGTGCGGCGGCCTGGCGCCGCTTTGGTTTTGATCTC
>DASUPZ010000035.1:0-4432 GCA_036280855.1 Pyrinomonadaceae bacterium
CGTAACCCACTTTGCCAACGCCAAGTTTAGACCACAAGTTAGTTGAACATTTAACAAACTTTCAGGTACAATTCCGCCCGCTCTGGACGCCACCAGGCTTAACACTTCGGCGATCGCCCACTCTTCGCGGTAAGAACCAGCTGGTCTAACTAACGACAACGAAAGGTAAGTTCTAATGAAATCCCGTACCTCCCATTTTCCCCTACTCGGCGTATTTCTGTGTCTTTTTGCGGCTTTTCCGGCGTCTATCGCCGCCGCCGGCGACGACTGGAAGCCCATCGAACCGGCCCATCTCGCCCTGAAGAGCTCCACCGTCGAGAAAGAAGCTGACGCCGAGGGCCTGTTTTGGGAAGTCAGAATCGACGACAACCCGGACGGCGACCTGATCTTCACCCATTACCTCCGCGTCAAGGTCTTCACCGAGCGTGGCCGCGAGTCGCAGAGCAAAATCGACCTTCCGTTTGGCAATCTCTACGGCACCGAAGTCAAAATCAAAGACATCGCCGCTCGGACCATCAAGCCCGATGGATCAATCGTCGAGTTGAAAAAAGAAGACATTTTCGAACGGACCATCGTGAGAATCAGCGGGCTGAAAGTTAAAGCACGCTCATTCGCGATGCCTGCCGTCGAACCCGGCTGCATTCTCGAGTATCGCTGGAAGGAAGTGCGCGTGAACCGTAGCGCTAATTACATCCGTCTCCAGTTTCAACGCGACATTCCCGTGCAGCGCGTTCAGTATTCAATCAAGCCGTTCGACTACCCCGGTTACGCTTTCAACTCGATCACACTTCACGGCACGCCGAGTCCCTGGAAGAAAGAGAAAGGCGGCTTCTACACCACGACGATGACAAACATGCCGGCCGTGCACGAAGAGTCGCGCATGCCTCCCGAGGATGAAGTGAAGACGTGGATGCTGGTCTATTACCACAAGCAACTGGAGGAAAAAATTGAAACCCAGAAGTATTGGAACGATACCGGGAAGCGGTACTACGAAGAGTATAAGGGCGCGATCAAAGCCAACGATGAAGTGAAGAAGCAGGCTGCGGCACTCATCTCAGAGGCTAAAACCGACGACGAAAAGATCACACGCCTTTTTGAATTCTGCCGCGAGAAGATCAAGAACGTCAGTAACGACGCCTCCGGGCTCACCCCCGACGAACGGGCCAAACTCAAAGACAATAAGAACCCTTCAGACACTCTCAAACGCGGCCAGGGAACATCGGGTGACATCGATTTGCTCTTCGCCGCCCTCGCCAATGCAGCGGGCTTCGATGCTCGCATCGCGCTTTCTCCCGATCGTGGCGACATCTTCTTCGACAAAAGCTTGCCTAACGACTATTTCATCAGTCCGCAAAACATCGCCGTCAACGTTGGCGGCACATGGAAATTCTATAACCCCGGTTACAACTACGTTCCGATGGGAATGCTGCGCTGGCAGGAAGAGGGCCAGCCGTCGCTGATCACCGATCCGAAGAACCCGGTTTGGGTCGACAGTCCAATATCGTCACATGAGAAGTCGCTTATCAAACGCGAAGCAAAGTTCAAACTCTCGGACGATGGAACGCTTGAAGGCGATGTGCGTGTAGAGTTCACCGGCCATTTCGCGATGGAACGCAAAGAAGACCTGGACGAAGAGTCGGAAACAGAGCGCGAAGAAAGCTTGAAGGACGAGATCAAGAGCCAGATGAGCGCGGCTGAGATCAGCAACATCAAAATCGAGAACGTCACCGATCACGTGAAGCCGCTCATCTTTTCGTATCACGTGCGTTTCCCAAACTACGCGCAACGCACGGGCAAGCGCCTGTTTCTCCAACCAGCGTTCTTCCAACACGGCCTTGGACCATCATTCGCAAGTGCGAGCCGCAAGTATGCGATCTACTTCCACTATCCGTGGTCCGAAGATGACAAGGTCGAATTCGAGTTGCCGAAAGGCTACGCGTTCGACAATGCCGACTCGCCTGCGCCGTTCGGCAGCCCCGGTATTTCCGAGTACAGGCCCAGCCTCGCTGCGAGCACCGATGGATCGCTTCTCGTTTACAAGCGCTCTTTCTTCTTCGGTGGCGGCGGCTCCGTGCTCTACCCGGTTCAGTCGTACCAGCAAGTTAAAAACTTCTTCGACACGCTGCACAAGCAAGACGGTCACAGCATCGCGTTGAAACAGACAGCGGCTTCCAACTAAGCAGGGAGATTCGAAATGAAAACATGGTCCATCAGTATCATCGTTGTGTTGATGCTCGTGGCGTCCGCAACAGCGGCGCCGGCGGGTGACGAAGCTCCTGCGTGGGTGCAGCAAGCAACATCGATCAAGGTCCCGACTTACGAGAAAGACGTTCCCGCAGTGGTCCTCGTCGATGAATCAAACACCACGATCTCGTCTGACGGAAAAGTCACCGAGGTCTACAACTACGCTATTCGGATTCTGCGACGAGAAGGGCGTGAGTATGCCGACGCGAACGTCGGTTACATTCCTGACATCAGCAAAGTGAAAGAGTTTCGCGCGTGGCTGATCCGGCCGGGGTCTGAAACGAAGCGTTACGGCAAGGACGAGACGGTTGATATCGCGGGCGACCTCAACGACGTTTACAACGAATACCGCAGGAAGAGTATCTCCGCTACTAACGATGCCGATGCGGGCATGGTCTTCGCCTACAGTTACACGACTGAAGACCGATCAGTGTTTAGCCAGTCTGACTGGGCTTTCCAATCGGGCTTGCCTGTAATCAGTTCGCGCTACAACCTGACGTTGCCGGAAGGCTGGCGTGCAGAAGGCGTGACTTTCAATCATCCCAAAGTTGAACCGAAGATTACCGGGAACACTTATTCGTGGGAACTCACGAATCTCGCGCCCATTCCGAACGAGCCGTTGAGCCCGAGTTTGAGTCATCTGGTGCCGCGGCTTGCAGTGAGTTATTTCCCGCCGGCAAATCAGTCTGTTGGAATCAAGACGTTTGCAAACTGGGGCGAAGTGGCTGCGTGGATGAGCGAGCTTGAAGATCCGCAGGTCATCGTCGACGACGCACTCGCGAGAAAATCTTACGAGCTGACGGCGCTGGCGAAGACTGAGTTTGACAAGATTCGCGCGATTGCACAGTACGTTCAGAACATTCAGTACATTTCGATTCAAACCGGCATCGGTCGCGGCGGCGGTTATCGTCCACATCCGTCGAATGAAGTCTTTGCGAAGTCGTATGGCGACTGTAAAGACAAAGCCAACCTGATGCGCGCGATGCTGAAAGTGGTCGGCATCACGGCGATTCCGGTCAGCATTTACTCGGGCGATCCGAATTACGTGCGTGCAGCGTGGCCGTCGCCGCAGCAGTTTAATCACTGCATCATCGCGGTGAGGGTCAGCGATCAAACTCAGGCCAGCACGATCATCACTCATCCAACGCTGGGCCGGCTGCTGATCTTCGATCCGACCGACGAACAAACTCCGATCGGCGACCTGCCGTTTCATCTCCAGGGAAGTCTTGCGTTGATCGATGCGAAGAGTGAAACGGACCTGGTGCGTATGCCGGTCACGCCGCCCGAGATGAACCAGCTCGAACGGATTGCGACGCTCCAGTTGGGTGAAGACGGCGCGATCGTGGGGCAGATTCAGGAGAATGCGAACGGACAAACGGCAGCCCGGTTCCGCACTGAGTTTCGACGGCTTTCGAAACCTGAATACACGGGAATGATCGAACGCTGGTTGACGACCGGCGCGACCTCGGCCCGCTTGAACAAGATGGAGCCTTCGGACAACAGCGCCGATGGTCGTTTTACCTTGAACGTTGAATTCAATGCGCAGAACTACGGTCAACTGATGCAGGGCCGGTTGATGGTGTTCAAGCCGGCGGTCGTGTCGCGTCGTGAAGGCCTTGCACTCACGGCGGCGACGCGCAAGCATCCGGTGGTGTTGCGAGCAAATGCGTATTCCGAAACGGTCAAGGTTCAACTGCCTGCGGGATTTGCGGTTGATGAACTTCCCGATGCAGTGAAGATCGAGACTCCGTTTGGATCGTATGTGACGAGTTACGAAGTAAGTAACAACCAGCTCATTTTCAAACGGAAGTTGTCGCAGCACGCAACGACGATCGCTCCGGCTGACTATGAAACGGTGAGAAAGTTTTTCGAGAGCATCCGGGCCGCTGAGAACGCGCCCGTTGTCCTCGCAAAGAAGTAAACCCGATTAGCCGCCGATTGCGCGGGCGATTCCGTATGCAGCGCCGGCGGCGGCGCTTCCAATCAACGCAGTCTGAAGGGCGCTTTTCACCGGTCGCGTGCCGGTGAAGCGCCCTTTTACAAATCCGAAGATCAATAACGCCGCGAGCGTCAGCACCACCGAATACAGCAGCGCCACTGACGTTAGTTCCGTAAAAAAGTACGGCGAGAGTGGAATCAGACCGCCGGCGGTGTACGCGCCCGCGATCGTGAGGGCACTAGCCAATGC
>DASUPZ010000036.1:0-4668 GCA_036280855.1 Pyrinomonadaceae bacterium
CAATCAACACCACCTGGTTTACAAAACGAGAACCTTTGATCGCCTGCTCGATCGGCTGTGGTGAGATGTACTTCCCGCCCGACGTCTTGAACAACTCTTTCTTCCGATCGGTGATGCGCAGAAAACCATCCGGATCGAGCGCGCCGATGTCACCGGTCTTGAACCATCCATCATCGGTAAACACTGCGCGTGTTTCTTCCGCTTTGTTGTAGTAGCCACGCATTATGTTTGGACCACGTACCTCGATCTCGCCGTCCTCCGCAATACGCACCTCGACGTTTGGAATCGGCGTCCCAACAGTGCCCACGCGATTGTTCTCGATACTGCTCGCGGTGATGACGGGTGAAGTCTCAGTTAGTCCATAACCCTGGACGATCGGAATGCCCACGCCGATGTAGATGTACGCGAGCTCATCCGGCAGCGCCGCGCCGCCCGATATCAGCAGGCGCATTCTCCCACCGAATGCCTGGTGCCATTTGGAATACACGAGTTTGGAAGCGATGGAGTGCTTCAGTTTTAGCAACGAAGGAATAGGCTTGCGAGCGAGCGAGAGAATCGCGTATTCACGAGCCACTGAAACGGACCACGCAAGCAGAGCTTCGTTTACTTTGCCACCCTCGGCGGCGCGTTCGCGTATGCGCGCGTAGATCTTTTCGAAGATGCGCGGCACGCCCACCAGGACCGTCGGACGCACTTCGCGCAGGTTTGGACCAATCGTCTGCAACGACTCGGCGAAGTACACGGCAATGCCCTTGTACAGGTACATGTACATCGCCTCGCGTTCAAACACATGCGACAGCGGCAATATCGACAACGCGATATCGTGCTCTCCAAACTGGAAATGACCCGAAGAATCGATCAGGTTTGAAACCAGGTTGGAATGCGAGAGCATCACGCCCTTCGGCTCGCCGGTCGTGCCTGAAGTGTAGATGATCGTTGCGAGATCGTCGGGCTTTGTTTCAACTGAAGATCGATCCACATGCTCCGGATCGCGTTGTTGAAGTTCGCGTCCTTTTTCTTCAAGTTGAGCAAGTGTCAGACCTTCGCCCGGCGCGACACCATCCGGCTCAAAAAAGATGACGTGCTTAACTGAAGGACACTCGCCCAGCACGTTTTTGAGCTCATCAAATTTTTCGCGACGCTCAACAAAGAGAACAGCGGAGCCCGAGTCGTTGAGAATGTAGCGCACTTGCGGCGGTGTTAATGTCGGATAGATCGGAACGTCGATTGCACCCGCGAAGATCGAACCCGCATCGGTCAACGTCCATTCAACTCGACTCTCCGACAGGAGGGCGACACGATCGCCACGCTGCACGCCGATCGCATGAAGTCCGGCAGCAATGGACTTCGCGCGCGCGAGCATCTCGCCGGCAGAGATCGGGATCCAGCGATCGCCGCTCTTGTAATTCAACATGTCCGGACGTTTGTGTTCGACAGGAATGCGGTTGAAGACGTCGACAAGTGTCGCCGGCTCGTCCGGTGCAGCAGGTCGACGGACGGGAGCGACTGCAGGCATGTCGATGTCAGCGACGCGATTCATTTACGCTTCAACTCCGTTTAGAACAATATCGAGCACCTGATCGGCCATCGGCGCCAGTTTGTAGCGGCGCTTCGACAGGATCCAGTTCGTAGCCATTTCGTCGAGTGCTCCGAAGAGGATCTTGGCAACGACATTCGCGTTCACGTCAGCGCGAAATACGCCTGCGCGTTGTCCTTCTTCAACGGTGGAACGAATGAGTGCGAGATATTCAGCGAAACCTGCGGCGGAAAACTCTTCCATGAATTTAGTCGAGCCGCGCAGCTCCACTTGAAAGACGACAGCCAGATCTCGATCGGCACCGAGCCGCTCGAGATGCAGGAGCGCGATCTGGCGGAGTTTCTCCCTCGGATCGGCGACCTCGGCAATCTGTTTTCGCGCGGCGTCGAGTGCTTCCTCGACGCTGCGATCGAAAATCGAGTGAAGTATGTCTTCCTTGCTTTTGAAGTAAAGATAGACGGTGCCGTCAGCAACGCCCGCTTCGCGTGCAATATCGGCGACTTTCGAGTTGAAGTAACCGTTATGCGCGAAGACACGGATGGCCGCGCGCAAAATCGCGTTATGTTTATCGCCTACAGTGGCGCGGACGTTGTTGAGTGTTCGGGCAGAACGCATAGGACGCTACTGAATGATGCCTCACTCAGTTTCGCCTTGCAAGACCCCGCGGTTCGGAGTTCAAGCTTAGTTGTGCTGCAACCTAAAGTGTGAACTCTGAACAGAATCAATTTCGATCGCTGTAGAGACTCGATTCAACGTCCTTTGGTTCAGCACCTTTCAGGAGAAACTCCTGGGTCGGATACGGAATCGTGATCGATCGCTCGCGGAAGAGTTGTGCGATTCGAAAATTAAGATCGCTTCGAAGTTGCACGTGACGCCTGGGTTGGTTGGTCCAAACCAGCAGCCTGAAGTCGAGTGTGTAAGCTCCAAAGTTCAAAAACTGCACGCGCGGCGCAGGCTCGCTCAACACGCTCGGCACTGCCTTGGTCGCTTCGATCAACGTATCCGTGACGAGCTGAATATCAGCGTTGTAGGAGACGCCGATAGGAATCGAGATGCGCGCACGCGGATCTCCGTACGACCAGTTGATCACGCGTTCGCTAACAAGCTTTGAATTCGGAACTATGATCGCAACGCGATCGTTTGTCAGCACGACGGTCGTGCGCAAGTTGATGCTTTGCACGTCCCCTTCATCCTCCCCGATGGTGACGCGATCGCCGATGCGAATCGGCCGCTCGAAAAGCAGGATAAAGCCCGATGCGATATCGGATGCGATGTACTGCAATCCAAATCCGATACCAACCGACAATGCAGTGAAGAGCACGGCGATTGAAGTGAGATCGACGGCAAAGGCCTGCTTGAGCGCTACCAGCGAGCCCACGACGATCAGCACATATTTAAGGAGCCGCGTAATCGTGTAACGCAAACCCGGATCGATGTGGTGCCGCTTGGCGAGACGCCGGTCAAGCAGTGTGCTCCCCGATCGAGCCAGAAACAGAGTCAGCGTGATTACGATCAGGCCCACAATCACACTCGAAACGGAAACCGTGATCCGCCCAAACGTAAACTGCCGCGTAAGATAGCTCCAGACCTGCGCAACGAGATTTAGGTCTTGTTCCATGCACAAGCAGCATAGCCACTTACGTGTTACAAAAGCGTTGTAACATCCGTGTCGATTCGTGAAAATCTATGGCCCTCATCACGGATTTGCTTTAAGATGAGCCGCCAACCCTAAACAACAGGAGAAATTTATGCGAACCCCCGTTCCAAACTTCCCCCTGATCCGATGTTTTGCAGCTCTCGTTCTTGCTCTCGTTATCTCCCCTTCAATCGTTGCTCAAAGCCAGATCACGACCGCGTCCATCCAGGGCACGGTTAAAGACGCAAATGGCGCAGTAGTTCCCGGCGCCAACGTTGAAGTCAGAAATCTCGCCACGAATACTTCGAGAACCGTCGTGACGAACGAAGACGGCGCCTTCTCTGTGTTGCAACTCCAACCCGGTAACTATTCGGTTACCGTTTCAAAACAGGGCTTTTCAAATGCAGTCCTTAAAAGCACACCGCTGACGGTCGGTCAGGTACTTACGCTGGCCGACGTCAAAATGGAAGTCTCAACCGTTGCGGGCGAGGTCACGATCACAGAGGTGCCAACGGTTGACGTAACGAAAACACAAGTCAGCACGACGCTGAACGAAACAGCGGTCAGCACAACGCCAATCCTCGGCAGAAAATTCGAAGACCTGCTGACACTCACTCCCGGCGTCAGCATCGTACAAGGTCCGGACGGCGATGAGATCAGTTTCTCCGGACAGCGTGGCATCTTCAATAACGTCAGCCTCGACGGCGGCGACTACAACAACGGTTTCTTCGGCGAGCAACTCGGCGGGCAACGCGCAGCCATCGACATCACCCTCGAAGCAGTGAAAGAGTTTCAGGTGGTGGCAACAGGCGCGAGTGCTGAGTTTGGACGAACTGCCGGCGGCGTAATCAACGTGATCACGAAGTCGGGCACAAACGACATTCACGGCAGCGCGTTTTATTTTCAGCGACTGGAAGCACTCACCGCGAACACTTCCGACGGAAAACCACTGACAGATTTTCATCGCGAACAGTACGGCGCAACTATCGGTGGTCCAATCAGCAAAGACAAAGCTTTTTACTTTTTCGCGTTTGAAGGCATTCGTGAAAATCTCGAACGCGCAAACCTGAGCGAACAGATTGGAGCTACGCCGTGTCCAATCGCAGCGCCGACCATCATTGCTAATGAGTCGTTGATTAACGGCAACGAAGACTGCCAGCGACTTGCGCTGCTCAATTTCATGCGCGTAACGCGGAATCAGGAAGAAGGACTGCCGATCCAGCACAAGATCAATAACCACGCGTTGTTCTCGCGAGTCGACTTCGACTTCAACAGCGACAATCACCTTTCGATTTCGTACAACTTCGACTACTCGAAAAACACAAACCAAACCTTCGACGTTGCGACCTACGGCAACTCCGCAAACGGCATCGAAGGTCCGTCGAAGATCAACGTAATTCGCGCCAACTTCTTTAGCACGCTTTCTCCGACAAAACTGAACGAATTCCACTTCTCGTACGGACGCGAACTGCGGCCGCGTTCGGCGGTTTCATCG
>DASUPZ010000037.1:0-8773 GCA_036280855.1 Pyrinomonadaceae bacterium
CAACACGCAGGTTATGCACCTTCTGTCCACTGTCGGTTGCTGATCCAGCAATAATCATTCTGGCAATCCGTGAAGATCCGCGGCTAATTAACTCTTCGACAATCTCGATCGCCGGATCGTCAGCACGATCGAACACGAAGAGAACCTCATACCGCGGGTAGTCCTGCGTGAGCAGAGTTTGGAGGTTTTCAGCCAACCCCGGTTCGAGTCCCCTTCCCGGCGCGATCACAGAAGCAAATGGCTGAAAGTCAGGAAGCGGGCGACGAGTTTCGCGCCGCACGTAAGCAGCGTAACGAACCCCATTCAACAGAGATTGAATACCAAACCAGGTGGCGAGCGCCGCGAGGAAGTAGTAGACGAGCACTGCCTACAACACGATGGCCGCAAGGAGATCCTGCGCGATCTTGATAATCGGCTGCGGAAAGACACCTACCACTATCACGCCAATCACCGAAACGACGAGGGCCGTCTGCAGCGCCGGTGAAAGTGAGAGCGGTTTGTTGTCGGCGATGCGATCTCCGAGATACATCACCCTGATGAAGCGCACGTAATAATAGAAAGAGACGACCGTGTTGAGAATCGCCCAACCCGCGAGCCAGTAGTACCACGCTTTCTGGTCCGCAGCGCCACGCTGAAGCAGGCCGCCAAAGAGGAAGTACTTCCCGATGAATCCGCCGGTCATCGGCAGGCCGCCAAGTGAGAGCATGAAGATGGCCATCATTGCGGCCATGAGCGGCGCCTTCTGGCCCAGCCCCGTAAGATCGTCAACGTTATCGCCGATGATTCCACGACGACGAAGGCTGATGATGACGCCGAACGCGCCCATGTTCATCAACGTGTAGACAAACAGGTAAATGATCAGACCGATGTAACCGTACAGGTTTGCGGCAACGAGACCGAGCAGCAGGTAGCCCGCGTTGGAGATCGACGAGTAAGCGAGTAGACGTTTGGAGTTTTCCTGGGTGACGGCGGCCCAGTTACCAACCATGATGGTGATCGCCGCAACCAGGCCCAGGAGGGGCGCCCAGTCTGCCCGCATTCCTTCGAGCGCCTCAGCGAAGATACGCAGGAACAGGGCAAAACTCGCGGCCTTCGACCCGGTCGAAAGAAACGCCGTGACTGACGTCGGAGCACCCTGGTAAACGTCCGGCGCCCACATGTGAAACGGCACCGCGGCGATTTTAAAGAAGAGACCGGCGCCAAGTGCGATCATCCCAAGCAGCAATAACGGCCGGAGGCCGGTGATCGCCTGGTCGGTCGAGGCCGCCAGCTCCGCGGGCGGCAACTGCAACAGGGCGTCAATACGCGGCACGAGCTGGCTGACGCTGTTTGCGATCTCGCCGATGTTTGTCGAACCGGCGATGCCGTAAAGCAGCGACATACCGTACAGAAGGACGCCCGACGAAAACGCGCCGAGCAGGAAGTATTTCATCGCGGCTTCGTTTGATTTCTTCTCGCGTTTGGTGAATGCGACCAGGACGTAGAACGTCAGGGCCATCAACTCGAGGCTGATGTAAAGCGAGATGAGATCGTAGCCACAGGCAATGAACATCATGCCGACAGTGGCAAAGAGAACGAGCGCGTAATATTCACCGTGCTGCTCGCCTTCGATGTCGAGGAAGCGCGTGGATATGCCGATCGCAAGCGCGGCGGCAATGAGAAAGATAGCTTTGAACAGGAGTGCCAGGCCGTCGATGCGCACCATGCCGTAGAAGCCGTCGAACGGGAGGGCATGGCGCATGGACCACCACTGCAATGCGAGCGAGACAAAGGCGAGCGCGACGCCGACGAGCGAGAAATACGCAGTCAGCTTGCTCTTGCGATACGGAAGAATGACTTCCATCACCAGCGCCACGCACGCGCAAGCAGTTAGGATCAACTCGGGCGCGATCAGTTGCAGATCGGCGACGCTAATGATCGAGGTGGTGTTGGCTTGTAGAAGAAGCATCAATGAATTAACCACGGATTAGACTGATCTGTGAAAATCGATTTAACGGATCCGCGTAATCTGTGGCTCTTTCTCTCCTGGAATCTGGTAATCGGGCCTTACCTGTTTCACAACCGCATTCACCGGCTGCTCAATAAAGCGCAGAAACGGTTTCGGATAGACGCCGATCCAGAGCGAGAGAATCATGAGCGGCACCATGTACGCCCATTCTCGCGGCTTCAGATCGATCAAACGTTCGTTCTTCGGATTATCAATGTTCCCAAAAAACATCCGCTGGTAAAGCCACAGAAAATATCCCGCGTTGAGAATGATTCCGAGCGCGGCCCACGCCGCCCAGTAGGGGTTCGCTTCAAACGCTCCGCGCAGCGCGAGAAACTCGGAGATAAAAACCGCCAGCAGCGGCAGACCGATCGCAGTCATCACCATGCCGAGAAAGATCGCTGCGTAACCCGGCATCACGTGCGAGAGTCCGCCAAACTCCGCGACGTTGCGCGTGTGTCGTCGCTCGTAAATGATTCCCACCAGCAGGAAGAGGGCGCCCGAGTAGATGCCGTGATTGATCATCTGCAGCACGCCGCCGTTGACGCCGTTTGGATTGAGCGCAAACAGGCCAAGCATCACCATGCCCATCGACGACACCGACGAGTAGGCCACAAGCTTCTTCACGTCGCCGTCTTTCTTGACGACGAAATACATCGCGGCGAGTGCGCCATAAAGGATGCTGACGATCGCCAGGAAGACGATGACGCTGCGAACGCCAAACGCCCCGAAGTAGCTCTGGTCTCTTGAAGCAGCGGGAAACATCGGCAGGTTGAAGCGATAGAAACCGTAAGTTCCGAGTTTCAGCAGGATGCCGGCGAGGATGACCGAGCCCGCAGTGGGCGCCTCGACGTGCGCATCCGGGAGCCACGTGTGAAACGGAAACATCGGCACCTTGATCGCAAAGCCAAGTGCGAACGCGCCAAAGAGCAGCACCTGCATGGTGCCCATCGGCAACACGGATCCCATTGCCTGCATGTAGAGAATGTTGAAGGTGCCGGTGCCGTTTGCCACAGCGGCCTGCAAGCTGTTCGACACGAGTTGTGCTGCCTGCTCGTTACCGGCAAGTAAGTTGATCGTCGCCTGGGTGATTTGACCCGTGATGGCAGTGTCCTGCGTCAGGAAGTACATCTTCAACACGCCAAGCAGCATCACGACCGATCCGACGAGCGTGTACAGGAAGAATTTGATTGCAGCGTAAAGACGATTCTCGCCGCCCCAGATTCCGATGAGGAAGTACATCGGCACGAGCGATACTTCAAAGAACAGGTAAAACAGAAACAGGTCCATCGACGAGAAGACGCCGATCACTGCCGTCTGCAAAAGAAGTAAAAGGACGTAATACTCTTTCTCTCGTTTTTGAATGTATTCCCACGAAGACAGGGCCGCGATCGCGCCGAGCAGTGTCGTCAGAACGATCAGCAACACGGCAACGCCGTCAACGCCCATCTGGTAGCGCGCGCCGATGATCGGGATCCATTCGTAATCTTCAAGAAACTGCATGCCGCCGACTGAGCGGTTGTATTTCAACAGCCACAGTGAAGCGAGGAAGTCGAGCCCAAACCACGCGGTCGCGAATTTCTTGATGAGGTTCGACTGGTCTTTCTTCATGAGCGCGAGAATGAGGATTGCGCCCACCGCCGGCAACCAGGTGACAAAGGAGAGAATATAAGATGTAGTCATAATCGGTTTTTAAAATCCGTGTTAATCCGTGCTACCAAAGGCCCGGATAATGTCCCTCGCGAAAAAGATCACCACCGCGGCCATCAAACCCAGCACCATCACCAGCGCGTAGTTCTGCGTGAATCCGGTTTGCGCGGCACGGAACAACGGCGACATCAACCGCATGATGAATGCAGCGACTGTGTTGACGAGCCCGTCCACGAAATACTTGTCGAAGCCTCCGACGACGCGGCTAAACTGGCGGCTCACCCATGCAAGGCCGTTGACGATGCCATCGACGAGCTTCGAGTCGAAAGCGTAAATCGCGCGCGCTAAGTCCATCGTGCGGCGCGTGATGGCCCAACCAAAAAATTCGTCGACCCAGTATTTGTTGTAGCTGGCAGCGTAGAGCGGGCGAAGTCGTTGCGCCCAGATGTTCGCCAGTTGCGGTCGCCAAACGTAGAACAAAGCTCCAAGCAACATGCCGGCGCCCGCGACGATCAGGGAAAGGACGATAAAGATCCACTCCGTTACGAGGTGACTATGTGTGACGTTTTCTACTGCGTGCGCGAGGTTGAATCCTGTATGACCGTAAACGGCGCTACCTGTTTCGCCATGACCGGCCTCAGTCGCCGGTGTGGCGTGTGTGTCTGCAGCAGGCGCGGGCGTGGCGTGTGCAGCATCCGTTGCGGGTGCCCCATGATCATCGCCGTGAGGCACGTTAAACTCGCGCGTCGCCGGGTTCCAGATGATCGGATTCAGCCAGTTGACGATACTCAACTTGCCGCCCGGATGCTCGCTTCCGGTGATGAACTTGAACGCTGGTCCAATTCCGACAAAACCGCCGATAGTCGCGAGAATCGCAAGAACAACAAGCGGCACCCACATCGACGGCGGCGACTCATGTGGCATGTGTGCGCCGTGTTCGTGGCTGCCATGACTGCCATGACCGCCGGTCGCAACATGATGCGCCACGTCTTCATGTACTGGCCCAACGTGCTCGCCGGCGTCGTGTCGCGGTCGATCTCCGGCGGCTGAATGCGTCGCATCGTGCGGCGCAAGTCCTTTATCGTAAGCAGCAGCGTGTGCTTCGTCGGCTTCACCGCCGGCTGGAGTTTCGAGAAATCTCTCTTTCCCCCAGAACGTCATCGCCATCAGGCGCGTCATGTAAAACGCAGTACAGAGCGCCGCAATCGTCCCGATCAACCACACGAGCCAGCCCAACGGGATGTGCTCAGTTGAAGCTGCCTGCCAGAGAATTTCGTCTTTGGACCAGAAACCACTGAACGGAATGATGCCGCAGATTGCTAGCCACCCGGCCATGAACGTCCAGTAGGTGTAGGGCATGTACTTCTTCAAACCGCCCATCCGGCGCATGTCCTGCTCGTGGTGCATGCCGTGAATCACGCTGCCCGCGCCGAGGAACATGAGGGCTTTGAAGAACGCGTGAGTCATCACGTGAAAGATGCCGATCACAAACGCGCCCACGCCGCAGGCCATGAACATGAACCCGAGCTGCGACACGGTTGAATATGCGAGCACTTTCTTGATGTCGTTCTGCGTGATGCCGATTGTGGCGGCGAAGATCGCAGTCGCAGCGCCGACGAGCGCCACGACGAGTAGCATTGTTTGCGAGTGCTGGAAGATGACGTTGGTGCGAGTCACCATGTAGAGACCCGCGGTGACCATCGTGGCGGCGTGAATCAGTGCGGAGACTGGAGTTGGCCCAGCCATGGCATCGGGCAGCCAGACGTGGAGTGGAAGCTGTGCAGACTTTCCGCACGCGCCGATGAAAAGACCGAGCGCGATCCACGACATGACACCCCAGGTACCAAGCAACTCGATCGGATAGGCCCGCGCCTGGTTGAAGACATCCGTGTACTGCGCGCTGCCAAACGTAGCGATGATGCCGAAGATAGCGAGTGCAAAACCGAAGTCGCCGATGCGATTGGTGATGAATGCCTTGCGTGAAGCGTTCGCGGCTTCCTGGCGATCGAAGTAGTAACCGATTAATAAATAAGAGCAGAGGCCGACGCCTTCCCAGCCGACAAACATCATCAGGAAGTTTGAGCCCATCACGAGCACAAGCATCGCAAACATGAAAAGACCCATGTATGCGAAGAAGCGGTAAAAGCCGGTCTCGCCGTGCATGTAGCCGGTCGCAAAGATGAAGATGCACAAGCCGACGCCGGTGACGATCAGCATGAAGATCGACGAGAGCGGATCGAGTTGGTAACTCCACTCGATGTTCAGGAGGGCGAAACGCGGAGTCTCGTTCGCGGAAACGAACACTCCCTGATACTGGCTGCGTTGCTCCGGCGTCATCGCGGCCAGTTGTTCCGCGGCGCGCTTTTGCACTTCGACCTGTGAGCGTTCATCCGCGCCCTGGTTGATGCTGACCGCGCCGCCGGGAATCCAGTCGAAACTGAAACCGTCCTGGCTGGTGACGTAAGGCGCGGGCCATTGCGGATGCCCGCCGAAGCCGTACGAGTAAACGGCGGCGACGCTGATTAGAAAAGAGAGCGCGACGGAGCCGACGGCGATGCCGCCGATGAGCTTTTCAGAAAAACGAAACTTCCGGCCTAAGAGGCCGTTGATGGCCGCGCCGATTAGAGGTAGCAGGGGAACTAACCAGATGTATTTATGCATTTAGGGAATCAAATGAATATAGGTCCTATAGGACCTATAAGACCTATGCTTTCCTACCACTTCAACAAATCAATCTCGTCTACCCAGATCGTTTCCTTGTTCCGGTAAAGCGCGATCACAATGCCCAGCCCGATCGCCGCTTCAGCCGCAGCGACGACGATCACAAATACGGTGAAGACCTGACCCGCCAGCGCGTTCACGTTGCCCGTTACTTCGAGGTAACGAGAGAACGCGATGAAGTTGAGATTCGCAGCGTTGAGTATCAACTCGATCGACATGAAGATGACGATGATGTTTCGCCGCGTCAGCACGCCCGCCACGCCGATGATGAACAGCAACGCACCGATCACCAGAAACTTCGAGAGATCGGGGTTCGTCGCCGAGTATTTCATCTGGTCAGCCCAGCTGCGTTCGACGACCTCCTGGAAAAGCAACAGCAATGCGGGAAAGTTGAGCATCATTGTTCTGATCGCTTTGTGTCGCCACAAAGAGGCACAAAAAACAGAGAATACATTTTTGTCATCCTAAGTCTCCGATTTCACCCTTTGCGCTTTTTGTGCCTTTTGCGGCCCTATTCTGATCGCGGTTCCAATCTTGCGAGTTCTGGATCGCGGGCCATCTCGTCCTTCAAGGTCTCGGGATCGACGTCGTCCGCCGAGGCTTCCTGTTTGAGCGTTCGCGCGAGCATCACTGATCCGATGATTGCGACGAGCAACAACACACTCGCGATCTCGAACGGAAGCGAAGCATAACGATAGAGACTGCCGCCGACAGCCTGAGTGTCGTTTGTAATCTGGCTGCTGCCGGTGCCTGACACGGCTAAAGACCGATCTCGCATTATTTCCTGCTGAGCAGCCGTATCAGTCGGGCGAAGTCGTTGCAGGCCTGTGTATCCTTTACTGGTTGCGTAGAGCATGCCGCCGACCAGCAACAGGCAGAAGATCAAACTAGTGGTGACCTGGCGCGGCTTGTTGAAGATTTCGTCTGTTCCGCGTTCTTCGGCGCCGACGTTGACGAGCATGATGACGAAGAGGAACAGGACCATCACGCCGCCCACATAGACAAGTATCTGCACGCCGGCGATGAACTCAGCGCGCGAAAGCACGAAGAGCGCGGCCACTGATACGAGCGACGAGATCAGAAAGAGCGCGCTGTGAACGGCATTGCGCGCCATCACAGTCAACAGCCCGGCAAAGATCGCCGCAAGCGCAAAGATCCAGAAGAAGAGAGCTTCGTAGCCGGAGAGCGTCATTGTGATCGTTTGTAATAGGTCGAATAGGTCCTATAGGACCTATTGCATTAGCTTGTGTACTTCACCGTCTCGCGTCCCTGCTCGAGCATTTCGCGGTTCCAGACGAAGCCCGCGCGTGAATAGGTGGCCAGCTCGAAGTCCTGCGTCAGCTCCAGACACGAAGTCGGGCAAGCTTCCTGACACAGTGCGCAAAACATGCATCGCGAAGTGTCGAAGATAAACTCGTCCAGCACTTTCTTCTTGCGCGGTTTGCCCGCGACGATGATCTCGACGTCCATCGGAATGACGTCGATGCAGTCTTCCGGACACGCAATCGCGCAAAGGTTGCAGGCGATACAAAGCGTATCGTGCGTTTCCGGATCCATGTTCAAACGCGGCGCGCCATGAAAACGCGGCGCCACGTCGGGACGAACTTTCGGATACTGTTCGGTATAGATTCCCTTGCCCGCAACGGCGTCTTTGTCAGTCAAAGCGCCGAGGTTGTACTTAAAGGTCAGCCCCATCCCCTTGATCAGATCGATCATGAAGAAGCGTTTGAGCTTTTGCGCGAGCGTTGGTTTTGGGGTCTTGACTAATGGCATAACTAACTCCCTGGCTGCACGGCTGGTTTGCCTTGCGGCACATTCACCAGCCTGATATTCCGGCGTTGTGTCTTCAAATTGAAATCGCGCGAGCGCCAGTTGATTCGCGCGAGCAGCGCCGCGGTTAAGAAAAGTCCGACGAGCCCGAGACCAATCATGATCCCTTTACCGGTCGCCGTCAGGTTCAACCCGCGATCGAGAACCTCGATCGTGTTGATGTTTCTCCAGCCATCCAGTGCCTGCACGAGAAAGACCGCGAATCCCGTTAGAACGATATTGATCAGTGCTGAAGGTATCAGCCACTTCCAGCCAATGTCCATCAGCTGATCGTAACGAAAACGCGGTAACGTCCAGCGCAACCAGAAATAGATGTAAAGAATGATCGAAGTCTTAACCAGAAACACGAGCACGCTGACAGCGACAAACAGGTTGTGATACCCGGCCGTTTCGAGCCGGTAAACAAACGGAAAGTACCAGCCGCCGAGATAGACTGTCGTCGCTACGGCGGCAACGACGACCATCGCCGCGTACTCAGCCATAAAGAAAAGCGACCAGCGCATGCCCGAGTATTCGGTATGAAAACCCGCGACGAGCTCGGACTCGGCTTCAGGCAGATCAAACGGTGCGCGATTGTTTTCGGCG
>DASUPZ010000038.1:0-4318 GCA_036280855.1 Pyrinomonadaceae bacterium
CTCGATCAGCGTGGAGTGAAAGACTGTTGGTTTGTATACTTCGCCGCGGGCGTGGCTGAGCCGAGCTACTACGGAATACCGTGCAAACCTTTACCGACGATCACTACTTTGTGGCTAAATCAGTTGATCGAAGTGCCGCGCTCGATAGATGGACCTGTGCTGATTAGCGCGAGCAACTTATCGGGTGTCGAGTTTGGACCAGGGTCGCTCAATCCTTACGGTCAATTCAAGCTGCTTGAACCTACGGCGGTGATCGACCGCGGGGTTTTCGTGTTTGATGGTAAGTTCGACGTGCCGTTGGCGGCGGCGCTTAGCAGGGTGCAGAAAGCGCGGAGCTTCGTGCAGGCTAAACAACTCGAGCAGGCGTTGCAGGAGGCCCACGCGGCAGTCGCGTTGGCGCCCGATTCCATACATACGCAACTTGTCCTCGGAGATGTTCTGTTCGAGATGGGCCAACCGCAGCAGGCGCGTGCGAGTTACGAAAAAGCGCTGGAGCTCGCGAAGACGATCGAGCCCGAGTTTCAGATTCGCGCGGTCCCGGGGATCGAGTTACAACTGGAGACTGTTCGCGGGAAATAACCCTTTCAGAGTTGGAGCCTTCCTTTTAACCTTGATCCCTGGGTTGTCGCTAACGCTCCAACCCAGGGCTGAAATTAGCGAACGCCTTCGGCGTTTGAAGAGGAGTTCGAAAATGAACGTGAGCAAGCTTTTTAGAGCACTCATACTACTCATCGCATTGCTGGATTGCGCAGCATACGCGCAGACAGTGGCCGAGCAGCCAGCACGCCGCGAGGGTGACATTTGGTTTGAGCCGGCGAAGGTTCAGGTTGGCGGACAAGAAGGTGAACGCGGACATCTGATGGTCCGCGAAAACCGGCAAAACTCCAAATCCAACTTAGTCGAGCTTGTTTTTATTCGACTTAAGAGCACAACGGATAAGCCCTCGTTTCCGACGGTCTACCTCGATGGTGGTCCAGGTTCTTCTGCAATCAATCTCGCCAACGTTCCTGATTACATGCGCGCTTTTCAGAAGCTGCGCGAAGTTGGCGACGTGATACTGCTGGACCAGCGTGGCGTCGGCCGTTCGAGACCAAGCCTCACGTTCCTTACGTCAGAATCGCTGCCCCCCGACGTGTTTGCCGACAGGGAGGTTGCTTTACGAACCTTCAAGGAACGCGCGAAAGTTGCTGCGGATCATTTTCGCGGGAAGGGAATCGACATCCTCGCGTACAACACTATCGAAAGCGCCCATGACGTCGACGATCTGCGTAAAGCCTTAGGCGCTGAAAAACTGAACCTTGTCGGTTTCAGCTACGGCACTCACCTCGGCCTCGCTTGCATTCGCTATCACGGAAAAAATCTCAATCGTGTCGTGTTGATTGGAACGGAAGGACCAGATCACACTGACAAACTACCGAGCACCTCCGACGCTTCAATCCGTCGACTCTCAAACATCGTCGCAAAGGATCCGGACATCGGTCCCAAAATGCCGGACCTCGCGGGCACGCTCAAACGAATACTCGACCGCTTCGAAAAAGAACCGGTAACCGTCACGATCACAGATCAGCGCACCAGAAAGCCGGTGGATGTGAAGGTCGGAAAAATCGGCCTGCAGTTTTTGATCATGCGCGATCTCGGCGACACCAACGATCTCCCGATCTTTCCGCTTTGGTTTTACACGATGGACAAAGGGGATTATTCGATCCTGAAACGCTTTGTCGAAAGACGCTACAACCAGTTTGGCGCCGCGGTTTCGATAATGACGCTCGTCATGGACGTCTCATCCGGCGTCAGCAAAGCACGACAACGGCAGATTCAAAAAGAAGCGAAAACCGCTTTGCTCGGCGACATTGTCAACTTCCCGGTTTCCGAAATGGGCGATGTGTTTGGAAATCCGGATCTTGGTAATGCCTACCGTTCGCAGATAAAGACAGACGTCCCAACTCTTTTTATAAGCGGCGAACTCGACAACAACACCCAGCCTTTCCAGGCAGACGAAGTGCGCAAGAGTTTCAAAAACAGCACACACATCGTGATTGACAATGCAGGCCACGAAAGCATGCTGGTCCACGCCGAAGTTCAGCAGACGATGGTTCAGTTTTTGAGAGGTGAAGACGTAAGCAAAGTGAAGATCACACTGCCGCCGCTGAAGTTTCAGCCACTGCCTTAATCCGTAAATCCGCGGCTTAACTCATGGTTAATGCGAGCGGCAATTTACTCAAGCCACGGAAACTAAGATTCGGCCGCCACGCTGGAGCCTCGTCCAGCATCCTGAACCCTGACGTTCGCTCAAGCAACGTAGTGAATGTGATCTCGGCTTCGGTGGAGGCGAGCGCCGCGCCGATGCAGAAGTGAGTGCCGTGCCCGAATGAAAGGGGCATTCCTTCGTCGCGTGCGATGTCGAGTTGTTCCGGACGGCTGAACTTCTCCGGATCGTGATTGGCGGAGCCTAACAGAAGAACAACAGTCTGACCTTTCGTGATCTCCTGATCGTGCCAAACGAAATCTTCCGTCGCCGCGCGTCCCGAGAACTGCACCGGACTATCGAATCTCGCAAACTCACGTACCGCTGAGCTGATCAGCGACGGATTCTCTTTGAGTCTTGCAAACTGATCGGGATGCTGAAGCAGGGCCAGCATTCCATTCCCGAGAAGATTCCGAGTAGTCTCGTGTCCGGCGACGAGCAGGAGTGTGCATTGGGCCAGCAGTTCCTCGGTTGTGAGTACGTCACCTTCTTCCTCGACCTGAAGTAACAGGCTTACCAGATCGTCTCCCTTGTTCGCGCGCCGCTCCGGAAGCACTGCGCGGAAATACTCGGTGAGACTGACAAGACTGTTCTGCGCGCGGCGTGCGGTCTCGACGGTCGCAGCCGCGTTGCCGAAGAAATCGGTAATGTCATCAGACCAGGTTTCGAAATCTCTTTGATCTTCGCTCGGTATACCAAGCATCTGAGCGATCACCCTCACCGGAAGCAGATGCGCAAACTCAGTCATAAACTCCATTTCAGACTTTCCCGCCACGTGGTCCAACAGTGAATCAACCAGCTGCTGAATGCGCGGGCGCATTCGCTGAATCATGTTTGGCGTAAACTCTTTGTTCAGCAGTTTGCGAATGCGGCTGTGCTCCGGCGGATCGAGAAAGAGCATAAACCTGGAGAAGATCTGATTGAACGTCGTGAATTCGCCCTGCACTTCAGGTGGGAGCGCGGCAGTGAGTGTATGGCTGCGTTTACTCGAGAGACGCGAATCATGCAAGCCTGCCAGCACGTCAGCGTAACGAGTTACCAGCCACGCGCCGCTGCGAAATTTGTCGGCCCAGTGTAACGGCGCGGCTGAACGAAGGTGGCTGTAAGTTCGGTAAGGATTGGTTATGAAAGTTGAATCAAACATGAGGCGCGGTATTGTACCGGACTCTCCGTCATACATCATCCCAAATCATTGACGCATGCCCTTTCAGGAGCGTTTACAATGTGGTCATGTCGTCCGTAGTGATTCGCGAATACAAAGAAGCAGACTGGCCGGTTGTGTGGTCCATCTTCCGCGAAGTGGTCGCGGCACGGGATACTTACGTTTACGATCCGGAGTGGTCGTCTGACGAAGCGCGAAACGTGTGGGTGGAGGCCCCTCCGGGTCAGACTGTGGTAGCGTGCGATGGTCCACGAATACTCGGCACCGCGAAGATCGGGCCGAATCGTCCTGGACCGGGATCGCACGTAGCAACCGCGAGTTTCATGGTTGCGGCAGATGCACGCGGCCGCGGCGTCGGACGTGCACTCGGCGAATATGCGCTCTCATGGGCTCGTGAGCAGGGATACGCCGCAATGCAGTTCAACGCCGTGGTGGAAACGAATGTGGCCGCCGTAAAACTGTGGCAGGCGCTCGGGTTTGAAATCATCGGCACTGTCCCCGAAGCATTCGAACACGCGCGCCTTGGCCGCGTCGGTCTTCACATCATGTACCGGCGGCTGTGACCGCGAGCGCCGGGTAGTCGATGTAGCCGCGCTCACCCGGCGTGTAGAACGTCGAGTAATCCGGTTCGTTAAGCTGTGCGTCGCGCTTCAGTCTTAAGGGCAAATCGGGGTTTGCCAGGAATTTCACACCGAAGACGATCGCATCCGCGCCATCTTGTGCTAACAACTCCGCACCGCTCTCACGTGTGAAACCTCCACCCGCGAAATAAAGACCT
This sequence comes from Pyrinomonadaceae bacterium, assembly GCA_036280855.1. Classification (GTDB taxonomy): domain Bacteria; phylum Acidobacteriota; class Blastocatellia; order Pyrinomonadales; family Pyrinomonadaceae; genus PSRF01. The sequence continues at coordinate 4,186 of DASUPZ010000038.1, forward strand.
TTATAGTGTGGCCGCAACTTCGCGTGCCACTGAGCACCCGAATCGGCGGTCACGTAAACGTAAGCAAGTTGCTTCTCGCTCAGACGCTCAAGGATGTATGGATAAACCTCATCCGCATCGAGCTCTTCGATAT
>DASUPZ010000039.1:0-3657 GCA_036280855.1 Pyrinomonadaceae bacterium
GGATGAAGAGCGTGAGACCAACTCGATGAGGGCCCTCCCCGGTCGTGCCGCAGGATAGACTTAAACGTGGTCGGATGTCGAGAACAACTTGCTTGAGGCGATGTTTTTGTTATCTACTGCGGCGATGACACAACTCTCACACGTAGACGACCAGGGCCGCGTTCGCATGGTCGACACCGGCAACAAAGAGACAACGGCCCGGCGTGCTGTGGCGTCCGCAAAGGTGCTGATGAGCGAAGCGACTGTGGCCGCACTGAGCGAACACCGGACGCCGAAAGGCGATCCGCTCGAGGCGGCACGTCTTGCGGGGATCATGGCGGCGAAGCGAACTTCGGATCTGATCCCGCTTTGCCACCCGCTGCCGCTAACTCACATCGACGTTAGGGCGACGGTTGAAGATTCAGGTGTCGTACTTGAGGCGGAGGTTTCGACAAACGCCCAGACGGGCGTGGAGATGGAGGCGCTCACGGCCGTGTCAGTCGCAGCGTTGACCATTTACGACATGTGCAAGGCGCTGGAAAAAGGAATGACGATCACGGATGTGCGGCTGGAGAGCAAAAGCGGCGGCAAATCCGGTGATTATCGAAGATAAGCTCCGCGTAATCGGTGTTATGGCCTGGAACCTCTTGCAGGCATTGTGCGTTATTCCCCCGTGGCACTAAAATAGCGCCAAATTTCCGCCGCAGTACGGGAGAGTTGAAATGAGATTAAGGCTTTCACACGACGCACGACCCCAGGCAATGACGCTGCTTATCGCGGCCCTGGCTTCAGTGCTGCTCTGGTTCATTCCCTTCGCCGAATTTCTGACTTACCCGTTCCGAATTTTCGTCACGTTCATACACGAAGGCGGACACGCGATTGCGGCCCTGCTGACCGGTAACTCAGTCGCAGCCCTGAACGTAAACCCAAACGCAAGCGGCGCAACCTACACGACCCAGGGCGGACTCATTTCACAGGTGTTCGTTTCGAGCGCCGGCTATCTCGGTTCGATGGCGTTCGGTGCGTTACTGCTCGTACTCATCCGCAGGGCCATTGCCGCTCGACTCGTACTGCTCGGAAGCGCCATTTACATTTTCACACTCACGATGATTTACGGTTTGTTCAAACCGATCTTCTCGTTCACTTCGTGGTCGGGAATTCCGTTCACGCTATTCGCAGGAGTTTCGATCGCTGCCGCATTGGTTTTGATCGCAAAGTTTGCAAGTGCGCGCACGGCGACTTTCTTCGTGAGTTTTCTGGCAGTGCAGTGTGTGCTCAATGCACTCTTCGATCTGAAGACAGTTTTCTTCCTCTCGTCGCCGTTTGCAACAGAGGTTGCGAACGACGCCTCGAACATGGCCCGCGCGACCGGAATCCCGGGAATCTTCTGGACCCTGACCTGGATCGCAATCGCGTTCGGAATGTTATGGTTCGTGATGAGGCTCTACGTCGCAGGACGCGACACAAGTTATCAGCCCGATCTACCCTTCGAGGAAACGACTCCACCCGTCTAAATCTGCGGCGATTCGCGGTTAAAACTGGTAACGATATCGAAGCGTGACACCACGTCCCGCTCCGTCTACGCCCCAACTGATCCCGCGATACGATTTGTCGAAGATGTTTTCAAAATCGACAAAGAGCTCAGACTTCTCCGCAAACTTGAACCCGCCGCGAACGCCCACCAACCCGTAACCCGGCAGATATGGGAAGAGCGGCACGAGTGTGTTGTTGTCGACGACGGTCACGCCGTTGATCGTTGCGCCAATCGGAAGCAGCCGATTCTGGACCTCGGCGAGGGTTTCTCCAGTCGGAATCAGAGTCCCTCCGGCAGAACCGCAACCTGTAGCTCCGGGTGTCGTCAGTCCACGCACACACGCGCCACGACCGAAGAAGTTTTGAATGTTGGCGCGCGAACGCGCGGCGCCGGTTCTTCTGTCTACCAGATCCAGTGACGACAGCCGGTTCTGCCGCGCAGCCAGCGTCGAGTATCCCTCGACGTAAAATCGCGATCGAGGTTGATAACGCAAACTGACGAAGCCCGTCGCCGGAGGAATGCCGCCTTCGACGTTCGGCGGTAAGCCGTTGAACAAACTATGCGCGCGGATGTAAGTGAAGTTTGCAGTCGCACTCCACTGGTCAGTGAAACGAGCGCGACTGTTGAACTCGACACCGTTGAAACGTGCGTCGTCGAAGTTCACACGCACGAGCACGGGACTCGTCGCCGCCGCTGCGACAAACACGAGACCGGCGGCGTTCTGCGCGATGATCTCTTCGCTGCCGAGGAAAGTGCCCACCGCTCCCGGCGGAAGCACGAGCGCCTGATCGAAGTAAGCGTCTTTGAGTTTGGTCGTGAAGCCCGTGAGATCAGCGCTGAAATGACGGCTCGTGTAACGGAAACTCAGATCGAAACTGTCGCTGTATTCCGGATCCAGAGGCATCACGGGAATGCCGGTTGAAACCGCATCGCCACCGGCTGTAGTGCCGATGAAACCGCCGCGGGCAGCGGCAGTATTTGCATCAACCTCAAAACCCGATCCGACGAGCCCGATGATTCCGAGGTCCGTCGTATTCGGAGCACGAAAACCACGGGCGTACTTCCCTGCGATATCGAAACCACCATAGACGTTCCACACCGCTCCGATACGTCCCGACAATGCGCTGAAGCGCTGGCTGTCGTCTGGGAAGAGAGGCACGCCACCTGGTCCAAGTGGCGCGTTGCTCGCGCGCGACAGGTACGAAGCGACGTTGTAACGCAGCGCTCCGGTTATTCGCAGTCGTTCGGGGATCGCGGTGAAGTTGTCCTGCACAAAGAAGCCGTATGACAGGTAACGCGCGCCATGCGGTATTCGAGGGCGCGAGCTCGTGACGGTTCCCGTTACCGGATCGGTCGTAAACGCCGGCGCGTTGATCTTGTCGCGGTAAACGTCAGCGCCGACGAGAAACGTATTGCGATCGCCGAGCTGCTTGTCGAGATAGAAATTGAACCCCAAGACGTTGGTGCGTTCGCGTTGATTTGTGATCGCGGCGACGGGATTTCCGTTCCCACCCTGGTTGACTCTCTCTTCGCGCTGGCCGTTGTAAGAAAACGTGAACGAGCCGTTGTCGAAGATCCAGAGATTCTGCCGGAAAAGCCGCGCGTAAAAAGTGTCGGTCATGAGGTTGCGCAGGTCGGCGATGTTGTTGCCGTCGCCGCCGAGCAACTGGTCGTAACGTTTTCCGTTGTCCTGATGATTGCGCGCGTAGCTGAAGAGCAGTTGCGTATTGGTGTCGAGATTGAAGTTGGAACGAACGAGTCCGCCGTATTGAGTAAATCCGGTATCGGGAAGACGAGTGCCGAAAACGTCGGAAGGAAGTCCCAGGAAACGTGTAACTGCCGCGTGGTAATCGAGCTCATCGGCCGGTCGCAGCGTGCTGATGCGACGGCCGTTCATGTTGAGCAAAAGGCCGTATTTTTTGGTGCCGTAAGTCAAAAGCGCGTTACCGCCTGCGCCGTTCGTCGGCGAGGAGTAGAAGACACTCGCATTGCCGTGAAACTCATCGGCTGGTCCACCGTATTTCGGCGCCTGCGAGATGAAATTCACTACACCGCCGTGAACGTCGGAACCGTACTGTGAACTGTTCGGACCTCGCAGGACTTCAACCCCCTCGAGACTCGAAGGCTCGATCAAACTGAAGAAC
>DASUPZ010000040.1:0-4013 GCA_036280855.1 Pyrinomonadaceae bacterium
GAAGTTCAGGACGATCACCTTACTGTCAACGGCGTCGATGCGACCGAGTTAGTCAGCAAATTCAACTCGCCGCTGTTTGTTTTCTCCGAACCCCGTATTCGCAACAACATCGGCCGTCTACAACGTGCCGCCCAAGCAGTCGATCGCCCGATCAAGTTCTGCTACGCGTCGAAGGCAAACTCAAACATGGCTATCCTCAAGGTCGTGCTCGACTCGGGCATCGACATCGAGGTGAACAGCGGCGGCGAGCTCTTCAAAGCACTGCGAGTCGGTTTCCGCCCTGACCAGATCATCTTCAACGGCACCAGCAAGACAGACGACGAGATCGACGACGCCGTGCGTGCAGGAATTTACGCGATCAACGTTGACTCGATTTACGAGATCGAACTGGTAGAACAGTCCGTGGAACGATTGCGGGCGCGTGGTGAAGAAGTATCACCGGCGCGAATCACACTGCGCCTGGTGCCTGAGATTGGGACGAGATCTCATCTCGGTTTGCAGACCGCGCTGCTCACTTCGAAGTTTGGCATTTCTTCATCCGAGGTGCTGGCCGCTTTTCGTCGCGGTCTCGAAAGTCCCGAGCTCGTAAAGGTGTGCGGCATTCACATTCACGTCGGATCGCAAACTCCTGACGTCGAGCCGTTTGCCGAGGCGTTCAGGAGCATGTGGGAACACCTGGTCACGATTCATAACGACACTGGACACACTCTCGAACACATCAATCTCGGTGGCGGAATCCCGGTTAACTACCTGCGCGATCGTTCGCAGGCGGATCAACTTCCCGAGCACGAGCGCGACATGCTCGGCGCGGAGCTCGAGCCTACAGAAGTGCTCACGGAAGCGTTGCGCGTAGCACGCAAATCGGCCCGTGCGGCTAATGCCGAACACCTGCTCGATCGGGTGACTATCCTGCTCGAACCCGGTCGCAGCATCATCGCCGATGCCGGTCTGGTGCTGACGACCGTGCGTAACATCAAACGCCGTCCGGAAACTGGTGATGTGTGGCTGCTGACCGATGCCGGCTACAACATCATGCTCTCGATGAATAATTATAAGTGGTACTACCACCTGATTTCCGCTTCGCGCGCCGGCGCACCATACGAGCGAGAGTACAAAGTGGCTGGTCCACTCTGCGATTCGGGTGACGTTTATTTCGACATCGAGCGTGAAGGACGTTTACCTGACTACCGGAAACTTCCTGACGATGTTGGACCAGGCGAGGTGCTGGCACTTCTCAACTGCGGCGCGTATTCTCTCGCCCAGATGTTTCACTACAACGGCAGACCATTGCCCGCAGCGGTCTTAATCCGCGACAACGGAACCGCGGATCTTATCAGGCGCCGGGATACCTACGAGGACCTAATCACAAACGATCTTGGATATTAGTCATACGCGGATCCACAGATGACTCACGAACACACGCAACTGATCCGCGGGCTGGGATTGATCGCTGCCATCTCAGTCAACGTCGCCAACATCATCGGCACCGGCGTGTTTCTAAAAGCGCGCGTCGTCACGTGCAACGTCGGCACTCCAGGCAAGGCGCTGCTCGCCTGGGTGATAGCCGGGCTTCTTTCGATGGCGGGCGCGCTCACGTATGCGGAGTTGCTGGCGATGAAGCCGCGCGCCGCCGGTGAGTATGGCATCGTGCGCGACGCGTACGGGCGGCCACTGGGATTCATTTATGGCTGGACGCAGTTTCTGATCGCGCGCACTGCCTCGGCTGCTGCGCTCGCCGTTGGTTTTGCGATCTTCTTAAACGATCTGGTTGGCGGCGCGCTCCGGCATACGTATTTTCAGTACACTCTTCCTGGCGGACACGTGTGGTCGTTTGGCCGGCTCCAGCTTGTTGCGCTTTCCGCGATCGTCGTCTGCACGATCATCAACTGCGCTGCTGTTCGCGTCAGTGGTGGTGTTGCCAGCGTTCTCACTGCGATGAAGGTGGTCCTGCTGTTGGGGGTCGGTTTCGGTGCCTTCTTCTTCAGTGGCGGCGATTGGGGCAATCTCGGTTTGCAGAACGCCGGTGGTGCATGTGAAGACGTGGCGATCACAACCGGCGGCATGGCCGGCTTCGCCGCGGCGATGCTCGGCGCGCTTTGGGCCTACGATGGTTGGAACAACGTCACGTTTCTTGCAGGTGAGGTCAAGAACCCCGGGCGTAATCTGCCGCTTGCGTTGATTGGTGGAGGTCTGGTTGTGATGAGCCTCTACCTGTTTGTAAATCTTAGTTACTACCACGTATTGACGCCGACGGAGGTTGCCGACGTTTCCGCTTCTTCGTCCGTGGCTGCGGAGGTTGTGAGACGACTGCTGGGCTCCGTGGCAGTAACGCTCATGGCTGCGGCAATGATGACTTCCTCTTTCGGGGCGCTGCACGCGTCGATCCTTGCGACCGCGCGCATACCATACGCACTCGCGAAAGACGGTCTAACTTTCAAGGCGCTGGCCCAGGTTTCACAACGCACACACGTGCCCGTGCGATCGTTGCTGGTCCAGGGAATTTGGGCGAGCGTTCTGGCCCTGTCCGGTTCCTACGACACGCTTACTGACTACGCGATCTTCGCATTGACATTGTTCTACGCACTTGTCGCCGGATCGATCTTCATCTTTCGCCGTCGCGAACCCGACACGCCACGCCCCTACCGCACCTGGGGTTACCCGGTGGTACCAATCATCTTCTTAACAGTATCAGGCTGGCTAATCTTCGAGACTATCCGCAGCAACCCCGAACGCACAGGCATCGGTCTCTTCCTGATCCTCCTGGGTCTTCCGGTCTACTACTTCCTACTCCGCCGCCCGGAAGATAAGAAAACAGCCACAGATTCACACAGATAAACGCAGATCTGTGTCCATTCGCGTTCATCCGTGGCGGCCCTTAACGATTTGTTTGCAGGAGTTGAATAACAGGTGATTGCTTTCCTTCGCTGGTGGCGAGGAGGGCTTTGCCGTCGAGGCGGTAGGTGATGGATTCGCCCTGTTCGCGCTTGCCTATATCGAAGTTTGTGACTTTTTGTTTCCAGATCTCGTTGAAGTCTTTAGTGCCCGCCGGTAGCACTAACTCATAACCCTGGAAATAATCACACAACGCGACGCGCCGGCCGTCTGGAGAAATGCTACCTCCGGTGAGTATCCCGCCGAATAAACTCGGGACTCTGAGCTCGCCTATTCGTCTCATCGTGATCGTTTTGCCTGCAGCAAACGGCGCTACGGCTTCATAGATAGCCGCGTTCGCAAGGGGGACTTTTGTAAGAATGTAGATGTTTCCAGTCGCCGGATGAACGAGCAGTGTCTCTGCATCGTGGCTGCCGTCGGGATAACGCAGGCGAATTGCCTCGGCGGGCGCAGTGGTAGCAGGCTTGGTCTTCGTTGACTTCACGATCGCGGGCTCGAGAACGCGATACACAACGATCTCCGGACGTGCACTGTTATTGTCTCCAATGTCGCCAAGATAGAGATACGATTTATCACGTTGTGGTCCAGGGCCACTCGCCATGTCTTCCCAGTCGCGCGCCTGCGCGCCTGCGACGCGAAAGACCGTGAGCGTTGCACCGCTTTTGTCGAATGCGTAGATGAATGGTCCATCACCAGAGTCGTTGTGGGTCCAGTAGGCGCCGGGTGTCAGCCGGGATGCGGTGAGGCCGCTACTCTCCAAAATAGAGTTGTCTTTGATCGTGGCGATGGTCGCAGGCGCGCCGTACGGCGGTTTCGGGTTTTGTGCTACGGATAACGAAGTCCAGCATATCACCAACGACAAAGCCGCAAACACGCGGCTTTTCATGTAAATCCTCTTCATCCTGAAATCCTGTCCAGTGCCGCACGAGCAACTTCCTTATCGTCGAAGTGAAACGTCTCGCCGCCGATGATCTGGTAATCCTCGTGCCCCTTGCCGGCAATCAACACGAGGTCCCCAACCCGCGCTTCAGAGATCGCCTGGTGAATCGCCTCAGTCCTGTCTGCGATTTTCCGGTAAGGCTTGCCCGTCTTGATGATCCCCTCTTCAGCATCGGAAAGAA
>DASUPZ010000041.1:0-6678 GCA_036280855.1 Pyrinomonadaceae bacterium
AATTCGTGGTCGCCGACTCACATCACTGTCACTACGCCGTCCGTTACGAACGGCAACTACAACGTGACCGTAACGAACTCCAGCTCGCAGGTTTCAAACGCGATACAGTACACGGTGCTCACGGCGAAGCTCATTCCGATCACATTTACCGTCAACAACGCGTCGCCGACACAGGTGGGCGACTATATCTTTCTGACCGGCAACACGGTCGAGCTCAGCAACTGGTCGACGACGTGGCAGGGCGCGGTCGGACCGATGCTGACGCCCAATTATCCGAACTGGTTCATCGTCGCCTCGGTTCCCGCCGGGCAAACGATCCAGTTCAAGTTCATCAAGATCGCCGCGAACGGGTCGGTCACGTGGGAAAACGGCAGTAATCACACCTACACCGTCCCCACAAGCGGCACCGGCTCCGTAAACGTCAACTGGCAATATTGATCTTTAACCGCGGATGACGCGGATCTGTGTAAATCCGATTTCACAGATCCGCAAAATCCGTGGCTAAAATAGTTCTTGACACCCGCCCCTCAATAACTTAAATAATGTTTATCTTTGTTGTCCTAACAAAGATTGCGGCCCCAAATAAAAATTCGATTGAGGTATAACCCCTATGTCCTTTCCCCTGCTCTCCGGACTCCGCTCCAACGACCTGGCCATCGACCTCGGCACCGCTAACACGCTCGTTTACGCCAAAGGACGCGGCGTCGTGCTCAGCGAGCCCTCAATCGTCGCTATTAATAAGGTGACAAATGCGGTCGAAGCTGTCGGCAGGGATGCGAAGGAGATGCTGGGCCGGACGCCGGGAAATATCGTCGCGATCCGCCCGATGCGAGACGGCGTGATCGCCAATTTCGAAGTGACGGAGAAGATGCTTCAGCACTTCATCCGCAAGGCACACAATGGCCGTACCTGGGTCAGCCCGCGCGTGGTGATCGGTATCCCGAGCGAGATCACGCAGGTCGAGCGCCGTGCGGTCGAGGATTCCGCCTATCGCGCGAAGGCCTCGGAAGTCTACCTGGTTGAAGAAGCAGTCGCCGCAGCGATCGGCGCCGGACTGCCGATAACGGAGCCACACGGAAACATCGTCGTCGATATCGGTGGTGGTACGACCGACATCGCCGTCATCAGTCTTGGTGGAATCGTCTACGCGCGCGCAGTGCGCACGGCGGGCGACGCGATGGACAATGCGGTCGCGGAGTTTGTGAAGCGCAAATACAACCTGCTCATTGGCGAACGCACCGCGGAAGAGATTAAGATTCAGCTCGGCAGTGCGTTTCCGCTCGACGAACCGCTTACGATGGAAGTGCGTGGCCGCAATCTCATCGAAGGCATTCCCCAAACGATTACTGTTACGGATGAAGAGGTGCGCCAGGCACTCGATCCCTCTGTCAGCGCGATCGTCGATGCTGTTCGCGTGGCGCTCGAACGCACGCCACCCGAGCTGTCGGCAGACATCATCGATCGCGGTGTGGTCCTGACCGGTGGTGGAGCGTTGCTTGCGAACCTCGACAAGCGCTTGCGTGCTGAAACTAATCTACCGGTGTTCGTTGCGGATGATCCGCTGACGTCGGTAGTGCTCGGCGCGGGCAAGATGCTTTCTGATTTTGCCCTCTTGAAACGAGTGAAGTGGGAAAACACGTTACAGTACTAATCTGCACATCTGTGAACCGGGCATGTTTGAATCAGACGAGCAGAAGAAGCGTGCTGAAATCATCATCATGTTGCTGGCGAAGCTCTACGTAGTGCTGGAGCTGTCAGTCGACGCGTGTCCCGTCTGTCATAAATCCCTGACGCACGACTCCGAGTGTCCCATCTCACTCGCCTGGACCCTGCTCACCGAAGAGCAACAACATACCGCGCGCGCCGCGATTCGCGCCCTCGCCCTCAGCATCGGCACGGACGAATCCCTCGCGGATCCGATAGTCCATTAGTGGGCCAGAATTTACATGATTCTCCGGATTTACATGTAAATCAAAAGGTGATAAGTTGGCCCACCCTTGAGCTACCTCCCCCGACTATCTGCTTTTACCGTCGCGCTGCTCTCGATCTTCGCGCTCATCTCAGTCGCCTATCTCCTTCCAAAAACGCGGGCCCAAAACCAGGTAATCACCGCCAGCCGAGAGAAAAAGCCTGATTTTGTTCCGGGCGAACTGCTGGTCCGTTTCCGCCCCGGTTCAGCCGCCGCTCGCAACAAGTCCAGAACGTCCGTCAATCTCTCGATGGCCAACGGGCGAAATCTTCCCGTTGAGGTAAATCACTTCGGCGGCTCTGAAATCCTCGAGGGGCTGATGCTCGCACGTGTCCCGGCCGAGGACACGCTCGCAGCAGTCAAGGCGTTAGGGGCTCGCAGCGACGTTCTTTATGCAGAGCCAAACTTCATCCGGTATGCGCACGTCGTACCCAACGATCCCCGCTACGTCGATCTTATAGGACTCCACAACACCACCGGTGGAATCCGCGCGGAAGCTACGTGGGACACAACCACCGGCAGTCAAAACGTCGTCGTGGGCGTCATCGACTCGGGTATCGACACCGGGCATAAAGATCTCAAAGACAACATCTTTGTAAACACAGGCGAGGTCCCGACCAACAACATCGACGACGACAACAACGGTTTTGTCGACGACGTTAACGGTTGGGACTTCCGAAACCACGATCGCAACGTCTTCGACAACGCCAACGACGATTCTCACGGCACGCACGTGGCCGGCATCGTCGGTGCACGTGGAAATAATGCTACCGGTGTAGTCGGCGTAAACTGGAACGTACAGTTACTGCCGATGAAAGCGATTGGTCCAAACGGCTCTACTGACGCGATCTTGTTGTCGGCTTACAGCTACGCGAAGGCGATGCGGCAGCGCGGCGTCAACCTGCGCGTTCTCAACAACAGCTATGGTGGCCAGCAATTTTCTCAATCGTTGATGGATGCAGTAGCACAACTCGGCGAGGCGGGAATACTCTTCGTCGCAGCGGCCGGAAACCTGACGATGAATAACGATGCCGTGCCGAATTATCCGGCCGGCTTTGATCTGCCAAACGTAATCTCAGTTGCAGCGTCGAACGCACTGGGGTTTCCTGCCTCATCATTTTCGAATCGTGGACCACAGAGCGTACACCTCCTGGCTCCCGGCGAGGATGTTCTCAGCACCACGCCCAGAGGTTACAACGGCGATGGGGTCGTACCGGCTCTGACTGAGTCGGACGGATCGACGTATTCGCGCTTCTCGGGCACCTCGATGTCTTGTCCGCACGTCGCCGGTGCCGCGGCACTCGCAGTCGCGGCAAACACGAACATCAGTATGCAGAAATTGCGAGCGGCAGTGCTTGCCGGCACGGATGAGTTCTTCTCGAATGTGGTGATTACAAACGGGCGGCTAAACGCACAGAAGACAGTTCAGTTTGCACTTGAAAATGATGCCGTCAGTCCCGCGCCTGCCGGCAATCTCCGCATCAACTCGCAAACAGGACGGCGCGTCGAACTTCAATGGACCGAGGGCGGCGACGATGGCACGACGGGCCGTGCGTCGCTGACGGAGATCCACTTCACTGCTTCGGGTTCCGGTAAACAATATCGCCTCAACACCAGGCGCGCTGCATCTGCGGGAAATGAACAGACCCTCTTCGTAAGTATTCCGGTAAAACAGACGACGGGCGAGTTGTCTTTTCGCACCATTGACGATGCGGGCAACACGAGCACGGCAACCGTCGCTGTTTCGATCGCACCCGAGGACGCGGATCCGTACATCGTCAGTGTTGGTCCAGCGGCCGCGTTGACTGCTCCAAACACTGGAACACTGATCGGCTCGCCAGGCGATGATTTCCTTTTTACCGGCGTCGCACTCAAATTTCCGTTTCCGTTTTTCGGTTCCGTCGTTAACGCCGTAACAGTATCTACAAACGGCGCAATCTACATTCCTATTCCGCCGGAGGGCGCGCTTCCGAACCCCAGCGTTCTGCCTTTTCTCGATTTTGCGGCCCAGACAAACACCAACTTCGAACATTTGGCCCTGGTCGCGGGAATGTGGGCCGACTTGCGCACCGATCGCAGGGGCTCAGACGGTGTTTACATGATCCAACCCGATATCGATCGTGTGATCTTTCGCTGGCAGGCCGTGACGTTCGGCACGGAAACTCCCGTCACCTTCGAGATCGAGCTGCGGCGTGACGGTACGATCCAAACGCGCTATGGCAACGGCAATGTAAATCTGAACCCAGTGCTCGTCGGAATCTCTGCAGGTGATCCCGAGACACACTTGATCGCGACGCACTCATCTGCAAGCGGACCGATCAGTTTGACAAATGCTGAGAGCCTGACGTTTGCGTTGAAGAATCCGCCACCGCCGCCAATTGCGGATCTGTCGGTAAGTGTGACAGAGAGTCCGGATCCTGTTGTTCCCGGTCAAAACCTCACTTACAACATTCAAGTGTCAAATTTTGGACCAAGCCCGGCAGACGAAGTGACGATGACCAATGTTCTACCTGCCGGAACAACTTTCGTCAGTTGTATCAGCAGTCACTTTAATACGAGTTGTACTAACTCCGGCGGGACTGTCACCGGAAAAATCAACATCCTCCATCCGGTGCCAATCGACTCGGGTATTCGTTTCACGCTCGTTGTAAAAGTGGATGCGGCTCCCGGGACCGCGTTGCAGAACAGCCCTTCCGCGTCGAGTGTCCGGCCTGATCCGAATCCGTTGAACAACTCTGCAACTGCGATCACGCAGGTCGTAGCCGAGCCGTTCTTCGGCAACGCGCGCGCGATCTCAGCGGGTGACACCCACACCTCGAGTGTGCGAAACGACGGGACGGTCTGGACGTGGGGCCTCGGCACTCAGGGACAACTCGGCGATGGGACCAGTGGCACCGCTCTCGACCCAGTGCGTTCTTTGACACCGTTGCAAGTGCCCGGCTTAGACGGAGTGGAAACAGTTGAAGACAGCGTCAATTTTGTGCTTGCGTTGAAGTCGAATGGAACTGTTTGGGGCTGGGGGAATAATTTCAACGGACAACTGGGTGACGGCACCAGTAGTTTTCGCACCAGGCCAGTGCAAACTACCGGCCTGACGAATGTGAAGGGCATCACGGCGGGTCTGTTCTTCGGAGCAGCCGTGAAAACAGACGGCACGGTCTGGGTATGGGGTTCCGGCACCGGCAGTCTTATAGAGGCCCCGATCGACGTGAACGCTACGCCAACTCAGGTACCAGGACTCACCGATGTAGCTGCGATAGCAGGAGGATCTCGTCATTTGTTGATCCTCAAGACAGATAAGACCGTGTGGTCCCTGGGTATTAATACGTTTGGACAGCTTGGCGACGGCACGGCAACTCAGCGGAAGTCGCCGGTGCAAGTAACCGGTCTTTCTAACGTTTCTCGCATCGCCGCCGGCGAGGAGTTTAGTCTCGCGCTTAAGGAAGACGGTACGATCTGGGCATGGGGGCTCCACGTCAATGGAGCAATTGGACCAGGCGGCGGGCCGATGAATTTCACGCCTCGTTCAAGTCCGATCCAGGTTACCGGGCTGCCCGCCGGCATGACGAACATAGCCGCCGGTGATCATTTCTGTCTTGCGATTGCGGCTAACGGCACCGTTTGGTCGTGGGGGAGCAACCTCAGCTTCCAACTTGGACAGGGGGTGCAGAGTTCACAGAACCCTACGCCTGGTCAGATCCCGAATTTTGGCAACGTCGTTTCAGTCGCCGGCGGAAGCCATTTTAGTGTCGCACTGAAAAGTGACGGTTCAGTTTGGGCGTGGGGCGGAAACTCGCAAGGAGAGTTGGGTGACGGCTCTTTTAACATAGTTACTTCTATCCCAGTCAGGGTAAGCGGACTGCAAACAGTAAATGCACCTGTGATCAATCCGCAGGGGGGAAACTTCGTCGGCGCAGTTGACGTGACGATCACATGCCCAACGCCGGGCGCAACGATTCACTATACGACCAATGGAGCTGTGCCGACCGAGAATGACCCGGTGATTGCAAACGGCGGAATACTTCGCTTGACCAGTAATACGGTGCTACGTGCGCGTGCGTGGAAGAGGGGACTTTTTGCAAGTGGGACAAGTTTCGCGGGGTTTGAGATCACAATCCCCGTAGTGCCTCCAGTGTTGCTTCTGGATGAAACTGGTCCAGCGGCAAATCAGCTTGCGGCCCTCGACTCGGTGCTGCTGGTGCGCGATCCGTTCACCGTAATCAATCCGGCGAACTTGCTCAAACAGCCTAACGACCCGCACACGCGTGTCATCCTCTTTGTCAGGAACATCGAACTACAACAGTTTGAGGGTCCCGGCTCCATATTCATCACTTTAACGGACCCGAATTTCTTCGTTTTCAACCTCAACGCCGAAGACCTGCGTTCGATTCCCGGTTTAGATTTCAAGCAACTGATCTTCCGGCTTCCAAACGTCGCCGCAGGGACATACCAGGTAAAAGTAAGGTTTCATAATGTAGACAGTAATGTCGGGACGATCCGGATTAAGTAGCGAGTCCTTGGAGTGCGGCGGCCTGGCGCCGCTTTGTTATCGATTACGCGCGATCGAGACCAAAGCGGCGGCCTGGCGCCGCACTCCAAAGAGGCGCCCACCTCTACTTCGGCAAAATAGTCACATCGCCCTTCAACCGGCCGGGCGACGAGTTCTTGAACGCCTGAGAAGAAAGCACGATCTGATCGATCGAGAGTCC